>JBIOHA010000106.1:0-8643 GCA_044448625.1 Chitinophagales bacterium
AGAAAACATACTTTCCTGTATTCATTCTCAAAAATGGACAATCGATCTCAAATCGTTTGAACTGATTTACTGGCTGAAAGTCTCTAATAGCAAATGTTTCAAAGAACTATTAATTTCGTATTTAGGACGGCAGTGATGAGTGATGAGTAATGAGTTTTGTTACTGCTCTCCATCTAAACTTCGTATTCCTATCTTCAAACTTGTTTACTGTGACTGAGACTGCCCACTGATTTTTTGAGCAAGATTGAGCAAAATTTGGGTTACTTCCTACTTCTAACTTCCTACTTCTAACTTCTTACTTATCATTCTATCTGCTCCATTGAGAGCCTCAATTTTATTGAGACCCTCAATTCAGCCCCACTCCTAACTGTGACTGCGACTGCCAACTGCTATTTATCCATTCCAGATCTTCCACGCATATTCCGCCTGAAGCTGGAGCATTTCCAATCCGTTTTTAACAGAGGCTCCCTGTTGTTTTGCTTTTTGAAGAAATAAAGTTTCGCCGGGATTATAAACCAGGTCGAAACATAAATGATTTGAATTCAGAAATTGATACGGAATTGCAGGGGCATTTTCAATTGCAGGATACATACCAGCCGGGGTGCAATTTACAATTACCGGATTTTCTTCCATGGTATTTTTATCCAGCATTTCATACGGAATAAAAGATGCAGTTTTTTTTCTTGATACAAATGTATATTGAATCCCCAATTCTTTTAATGCAAATGCAACAGCTTTTGATGAACCACCGGTTCCGAGGATCAATGCTTTTTTATGATGTTTTTGTAAAAGCGGTTGTATTGAATCCCTGAATCCTAAGCAGTCGGTATTATATCCTTTTTTTTCACGGAGAAATTCAGGGTCATTTATTTTAATACAATTTACGGCACTAATTTCTTTTGCGGTGATATCGAGTTCGTCTAAATATTCAATAACTGATTCTTTGTATGGAATAGTAACACTTAAACCATGCAGGTCTCTGTTTATTTCAAACAATAATCTTATATCATCAATATTTTCAAGGGGAAATAATTCATATACGGCATCGTCGATATTTTCCTCTTCAAATTTTTTTGTAAAATAAGGTTGTGAAAATGAATGTCCCAGCGGGTAGCCTATCAAACCAAATTTTCTCATGTGGTGGTTTTAGAAAGTTTGCGTTTGATCAGCGCAATGAAAATTGGCAAAACAGAAACTATAATAATTCCAACGGCGAGCAATTCAAAATGTGCTTTTACCCAGGGGTTTTCCCCTAAAGCAAAACCCAGCAACACAAAGGATGGCACCCATAACAGAGCACCGGCGATATTATAAAATGTGAATTTGGTATAGGTCATTTTTCCAACGCCTGCAACAAAGGGAGAAATGGTCCTGATGATGGGAATAAACCTGGTAATGATCATGGTAACAGGACCATATTTTTCATAAAAATTATGTGTGCGGTCGAGGTGTTCTTTTTTTACCAGCGGTTTCCCCCTGAATTTTAAGCCCAATGCTTTTGCGCCGAAATATTTTCCGATGAGATAATTAGACGTATTTCCCAGGATGGCAGCAATAACACAAACCAGAATAAGAAAAAAAACATTTAATGAACCGATAGCTGCAAAAGTACCGGCAACAAATAACAATGAATCGCCCGGTAACCATGGCCATATTACAACTCCTGTTTCAACAAAAATGATGAGGAAGAGGAATAAGTAAATTAGCATACCATATTCACTGATCCAATTGGCCAGGTATTTATCGAGATGTAAAAATGTATCTATGAACGTATGAAGAAAATCCATTGAAAGGGATAGATTATTTATTTAAAAAATGATGAAAAGTATCGCCACGTAAACCTAAACGCAAAGTTTCAAGAGGAATAACTTCATTGGGTGGAATATTTCCGAGGTTTACATTTGAACCGAGCAGTTTAATAAAATATACCTGCTGACTTTTGATCGGCGCTTCCCAGATAATTTTATCTTCAGGTATAACCGTCAGTATTTCATCTATCAGGTCGCTGCGCACTTCACCTTTTTCACGGTAAATGCCAACGGTTCCGCTTTCACGTGCTTCTGCAATTACTTTAAAACTTCCTGCCTCAATTTCTTTCTTCATTAATTCAATCCATTTATAAGGAGCCAGGGTTTTGCTTTCATCTTTGGAACCCACCTCTGATAAAACAGTAACATATTCCGAAAGCTTACGGATATAATCGCATTTGATATCATGTCGCAGTTCGATGGATCCATCGCTCACTTCTGCATATTGCATATTGTATTTTTCCAGCAGGCGGAGGTACCCTTCAAACTGATTCCTGATCACAAATGCCTCGAACATGGTGCCCCCGAAATAGGTAGCAAGACCGGCATTTTTATATACAGCAAGTTTATTTTCCAGGTTTGGGGTAACAAAGGCTGTCCCGAATCCCAGCTTCATCAAATCGATATAAGGTTCGGCTACCGTTAACAGATCCTCTGCTTCACGAACACTCAACCCTTTATCCATCACCATAGTTAGTCCATGGGTGCGGGGTTTTTTATGGCGATCAGGGAGATTATTGATTTCAAAATTCATAAGCAGGGCAAAAATAGGAATTTAGTAGCAATGGGCAGTGGGCAGTAGGCAGTAGGCAGTGGGCAGTGGGCAGTTTAGTACTAACAAATATCACGTCAACAGTTTGAAACGTGAACACAAATACGCATGAACACCCACGTGAACACATAAACACGTTTAACTCTTCTCAAAAAGCGAAATCACATCCTGCACTTTTTTCTTCATCACAAATTCTTTACATACTTCGTAGAGTATCATATGTCGAGGGAAGTCGATGCTGAGGGCATGTTCTAAAACGGAAAGTGATTCTTTTTCGCGACCGGTATAATAAAGGGCTGCGCTTTGCAGATAAAAATATTCAGCAAAATGTCCGCTGCGGTTTATTGCTTCAGCGCTAATTTCAAGAGCAGCTTCATAACGTTCAATATCAAATAAATAAATAATATGATCGAGCCAATAGGTAAGTATATCAGGTCGAAGATTTACGAGCCAGTTCAAATAATTAATTACTTCGTCATCGCGGTCGAGCATTTTATAAATAGAGATAATAGTGCAGATATAATCTTCATTATTATCATCCAGCTTTAATGCTTTTTTATAATTTACCAGTGCAGCTTCAAATCGGTCCTCAATGCGATAAGTTTCACCAATTCTGAAATAGGCCTCATGCATGAAAGGATCCTGTCTTGCTGCTTTGCGAAACTGAAAGCGTGCAGATTTATAATTTTCAGTGCGCTCAAAACATAAACCTATCCTGAAACTATAATCTTCATAACCACCTGATTTTTCATGCGCAATTTCAAACATCTCAATCGCTTTTTTAAAATCTTCCAGCCTGTAATAAATATCTGCTGCATCGCGATAAACAAGGTCAAAATTATCATCAATGGCCATGGTAAATTCAAAACACTCGATGGCCTTTTCATATAAACTTAATCCCATGTATGCACGGCCCATATTATACCATGCGAGCCATGAATAGGGTTCCTTCTCTGTAATTAATTGATGGATCTTTAAGCTCTCATCATATTTGTCGGTCATATCAACAATATGTGAGATCTTATATAATGCATCTTCATTCGACGGATTTATTTGAAGTGCTTTAACAAGACAATCAAATGCTTTATCGAAATCTTCCTGTATCTCATAAATATCACTTAGCTCGGCATAGATAACATCTTTTTCCTCTTCATCGGCAATTGTTAATGCATCAAATAATGTTTCCGCTGCTTTTGCATGTTCATTTGTTTCAAGATAAATGTCGGCACGAATAAGATAAATATCAATTTCACGACTATCAAAAAGATGTGCCTTATCGAGAAATTCAAGTGCATCTTTATATCTTTTCCTGTTGAGGAGAAATTCGGCCTTCCGAATCAAAAAATCCGAAGAATATGGGTTTTGGCTGATGGCATAATCGGCAACGGCCTCAGCCTTATCGCTCATGTTGCGCATTTCATAATATTCCAGTATGCGCTCAAGGCTATCTTCATCAAAATAAAAACGCTCGCTGGAATTCAGGCTTTTTTCAAACAACTCTATCAATTCTACAATTTCCGTATTTTCCTTATCATCAAAATCTGGATACATCATAAGCTGCAAATTTAGTTTTCAAAAATAAGTTTGTTGAATTTTGTCAAGGATTTAGTCTTATATCATCATTGCCATCAATAGTGATAACAACAAAAATTGAATTACGTTTATCTTTAACAAAATTTTATGGAATGAAAAGAACTGGTATTCTGCTGACTGCAATACTGACCGTTAATTTACCGCTATACATCATAGCGCAATCTACGAGTTATTGGCAGCAAAATGTGGATTATGAGATCAACGTTACACTTGATGATAATAAGCATGAATTAACCGGCTCAATGGCGATGCGCTACCAGAACAACTCTCCTGATGATCTGTCGTTCATTTGGATCCATCTTTGGCCAAATGCCTATAAAAACAACCATACTGCTTTTGCAAAACAAAAAGTTGCCTCAGGATCTACCGACTTTCAATATGCAAAAGACGCTGACCGCGGTTATATCGATGGGTTCGATTTTATGGTTGGGGGAGAAACAGTGAAGCTGATATATGATGAAGAAAACCCTGACATTGCTAAGCTCATACTCAACCAGCCGGTTAAAAGTGGTGAGACAATCAATATCAAAACCACCTTTCATGTCAAGATCCCGCTTTGCTTTTCAAGGATGGGACACGATGGCCAGCAATATCAGCTTACCCAATGGTTTCCTAAGCCGGCGGTGTACGACAGGTTTGGCTGGCATCCGATTCCTTATCTCGACCAGGGTGAATTCTACAGTGAGTTTGGAAATTTTCATGTTTATATCACTGTTCCCGATAATTATATCGTTGGTGCCAGCGGGGATCTTTTAACAAAATCTGAAGTTGAAAAACTAGATCAACTCGCTGCTGAAACACCGAAAAAAAATTTTGTGGCAAAAGATATGGCCTTTCCTCCCTCATCATCTCAAACAAAAACACTTGAATATAGGTTGGAAAATGCACACGATTTTGCATGGTTTGCTGATAAAAGATTTAATGTAATAAAAAGTGAGATCACACTTCCTGAATCAGAGCGGATAGTAAAAACTTATGCTTATTTCACAAACAAACATGCCGGACAATGGTTGCAAGCTTGCAATTATATCGACCGTGCTGTGCTATTTTATTCTGATAAGGTGGGAGAATATCCGTGGAATGTTGCACAGGCAGTGGATGGTGCACTCGGTGTAGGCAGTGCCGGCGGAATGGAATATCCAACCATAACCGTTATTTCAGGGAGCTATGGCGCTTCCGAACTGGATAATGTGATCACGCATGAAGTGGGACATAATTGGTTTTATGGGATCCTGGGCAGCAATGAACGTGATCATCCGTGGATGGATGAGGGAATAAATAGTTATTACGAAAACAGGTACATGGATGAATATTATGGCACCCGCGATCTGTTGGGAATACCACCGAAAATTTCATCATTGCTCGGTATTGATACTTCCAGTTCAGATAATGTAATTTGGAATGCAACACAAATCACTTCCCGGCAAAATAAATCGCAACCGATAAATTTATCTTCAAATGATTATACTTTTATTAATTATGGATTAGAAGTGTATTCGAGGCCTGCTTATTTTTTGAGATATATTGCCGACTGGCTGGGGCAGGAGGAGTTTGACCGCATTATGCGAAAATATTATAAGACATATGAATTCAAGCATGTTTATCCCGACGACATGCAAAGGATATTTGAAGAAGAAACCGGTGAAAACTTTTCATGGTTCTTTGAAAAATTAATTAACAGCGATCGCGGACCTGATTATAAAATTTCAAATTTTCAGAAAGGGAAAACTGCAATGGCCGTTGATGTTGAAAATAAATCGGAGATACCGGCGCCATTTTCAATTTCAATAATGGATGAGGACAGCATTTTGCGAACAGATTGGTTCAGGGGACATACCGGCAACCAAACAATTTATTTTAATTATAAACCCGAATGGCATATTACCCATTTTACAATTGATGCACAGAGAACAGTTCCTGAAACAGAGCGTGAAAATAATACTATAAAAACATCGGGCCTGTTTAAAACCATTGAGCCGCTGCAATTAAAATTATTGGGATTTGGTGTTGATGATCCAACAAGAACAACAATAAGTTATTCACCCATTATTGGATGGAATAATAATGACCGATGGATGCCCGGTATCGCGGTCTGGAATACCACGCTGCCTGTTCCTTTTATTGATTATGTGTTTGCACCAATGTATTCCATTTATACTAAGTCGCTGGTTGGGCAAGGCAGTATCGGAATAAATTATTATCCCGACAATGGATTTTTTGATAGAATGCGTCTCTCAGAATTTGTGAGCAGTTATACTTATGATGAATTCAGTTATGATTCATTTGAAGAACATCAATCCTTTACGCCGCAATACAGAAAATTTCAAACTAAGCTCGAACTCGATGTGCGCAAAAAACAATTCAACAGCAAATTAAAGCATGCATTTGAGGTGAGAAATATCATTATCCAGGAAGACGATATTTATTTTTATTTAGACCCGCTGGGAGGAATTGTTGATACTGATCCACGGCAATATATGGTGAATGAATTCGCGTATGAGCTCAACAATAAGAACACAATTTTCCCGTATAGCCTCAGAGCTGTTGCAGAATTTGGTGAAGGCTACAATAAAATTTATACAGAATTCAATTTCAGGGCTTGTTATCCGAAAAAAAAGTATGGAGTTGATCTGAGGATTTTTGCCGGTAAAATGTCTATCACAGCAAGCGAAGCTGATTATGGTAAACATGAATTTACAGTTAGTGGCAACAACGGATATTTTGACGACCTGTATGATGAAATATACCTGGGAAGAAATGATGCTCAGGGAAAATTGGCAAACCAGCTTTCGATGACCGATGGGTTTTTAAAAATTCCGCATCTCGGCGGAACACTTGGACAGACCTATGAAAATTTATTAGCAGCAAATTTAGAAGTTGCCGTTCCATTTGATCTACCCATTGCGCTTTTTGCCGATGTAGCGATGAACAGTACTGCGGTACCTTCCGGAGATAATCCATTGCTTTATGATGCTGGAGTAATGTTGCGGTTGCCGAATAATTTCTTTGAGGTTTATTTCCCGTTGCTCTGGTCGGATGAAATTGAAGAACAGATAGGATTCCGTCCTTATTCTGAAAAAATTTCCTTCATGGCAAATTTTGATCTGGTGAATGTTTTTGAGTTGATGAGGAAGTTGGAGTTTTAAGTCCGCTCGTAAACTCGCGGAACAGCCATAGCCACAAAGCCTCAAAGAACACAAAGTTTCACAAAGAAATTTATCTAAACAATTTAAATCTTTATCTGCGTTTATCTGCGATATCTGCGGGGGTTCGCAATTTTGTTCATTCCGCAATTCGCAATTCTCCATCATTTCGCAATTCGAAAACTTTTCCTCCCGCAGATTTTCGCTGATTTTCGCAGATATGGTATTCAATAAGGAATCTGTCATTCCGTAATCCGCAATTGACAATCCGCAATTCGCAATTCTAAAGCTGCAGTTCCATTTGAATATTACTTCGGGTATATAATCCGGAGTCCAGAGGCACTTCTTTAAAACCCATTTTCTTGTATAAATTAATTGCAGAGGTGAGGATCGTATTGCTGTTGAGAAATATTTTTTTTGCCCCTTTGGTTTTTGCTCTTTCAATTATTGCTTCGCCTAATTTTAGCCCGATATGTTTGCCTTGTGCCGATGGATCAACTGCCATTTTCGATAATTCATATAAATGGATATCGGATTTTATTAGTGCACAGCAGCCGATAATTGCCCCGTTGTATTCGGCAAATAATATGTCGCCACCTTCATCAATAATATATTTTTGAGGATCGTTGAGATAAACATGATCAGAGGTTTCCATCACAAAATATTTTTCTATCCAGGCCTTGTTCAGCTGGAGAAAATACTTTGCGTATTCGGGCCTGTAGTCTAATATTTTTATCTCATCGTTCATATTGAATAGCGATTGCCACCTGGCAGGTGTATATGTGTATGCGTGTATATGTGTATTGGTATGTTTGCGCAAAAGTAAAGGCGAATGAGTATTTTGTCCTTTTGTATAATTTGTTTTATCCTGATACCTGATACCTGATACTATTTACTCACCTTTCATACTTCCAATTCCTCCCTTTGCCCTCCGCTATCCATTCCACAGCAGTTTCTGTGCGGCTCGCTTTTGTTTCCTGTGATTTTGCTCCCTCAACCCACAATGCATATTCCTTTTGGAACGAATAACTCGCTTTATCCCAAACTGCTTTAGCCTTTTTATTTTTATTTATTGCTTTTGATAAAATTTCAAGAACAACGAATGCTTCTTTTGAGGGTTTCTTTTTTTCAACCTTTTTCCCCTCGTCGGTTAATTTCATGGCCTCCTTTATCCAGGCTGTTATTTTTTTATCGGAAGGGAGATCTTTTAATGTGGTAATTTTTCCAAGATGTCCCATTGAAGCTTCTGATGCCGCATTCTCCATCAAAGATTTGTCTTTCATTAAGGCGGCTTTCCAAAAACCAAAAACAGCATGTTGTTTAAATG
>JBIOHA010000107.1:0-8635 GCA_044448625.1 Chitinophagales bacterium
GCTTTAATGCAACCTCTTCTATAATTAGTAATAACATCATTCAAAATAATACAATTAATTCGGCTGCTGGTTTTAATTCCTTCTTAATACATGCAAACAACTCATCATCTAATGTAGATATCAATAACAATACGATGACGAACAATTATAAAACTGTTTCTTCATCTTTTGGTTTATATGGAATTTACAATATATCAGGTACAGCTACGGGAACTTGCAGCATACATGATAATTTGATCGATGGTTTATCGGTGCCTTCCGGATCAAATACATTTTGTGTTGGCATACGATTGACAAGTGCTGTTGCGCAGCTTAAATCAATAAATAACAATACAGTTAAAAATATTTCAGGTGGTGTAGGCACCAGTGTACTAACATGCGGAATTTCCGCTGATTTAATGCCAGCAGGTTCTACGGTGAATAATAATATTGTTTCAAATATTACAGGGCCGGTAACAGGAGTGGGAATTAATTGCGCCTCTACGGCTTTTGCAACTACCTCTTCAAGTATAAGTTTTACAACATCCGGAAATACCATTTCCACTGTTTCGGGAGGAACAAGTCTTGCAATTGGATTAACAGCTTGCACCTCGGCTTCAGGAACTGATGTAACATGCAGCGATAATTCGGTCGATAATATTTATTCATCATCAACCGGAACTGCAATAATGGGAATAAGGATGGGTGGGGGAACAGCAGGCAGTAATTATATCATCTGCAATAATTCGATCTCCAATATTAAACATAGCGGTTTCGGCGGGGCAACAATAAGTGGAATTGCAGCAAGTGCAACTGCTCCGCTAACTATTTATAACAATAATATCTACGAAATAAATGGAACAACAAGTTCCGATCAGGCATACGGTATTAATATGAATGGCGGTACGGGTGATGCAACAGTTTATAATAATTTTATTCAGAGAATTTATTGCCCAGGCAGTATCAGCAGCGCGGGCGTAATAGGAATTGGCTGTCAGCAGACAAATACTTTCAAAATATATTATAATACAATTGCACTTGGTCAAAATTCTATGCTCGGAGGAGGTACCAACGGAGGATGCGCCGGGGTTTATTTTTCTGCAGCATCAACACTTGATCTGCGCAATAATATCATTTATGTAAATGCGAGCTATCCGGGAACAGGAGTAGCTGCATGCGTAAGAAGATTAACTGTGGGTGTTGCCTATACGCCTTCAGCTAATTTTGCTACAACATCAAACAACAACTATTATTATATCAATCCGGGAACATGGAATTATATTTATGAAGAAGGAAATGCAGGCGGCGTTGCGGGTACTTTAACAAATGGTTATGCATGGTCGGGAGCAACAACAAGTGTAACATATAATTTAAATAATGATCCCTGCTTCAACGAGATGGGCGTTGATAATACATCTTATAAATTCTTTATGTCGCCAAGGGAAAGCAATAGTTATTATGATGTGCAACCATTTGCAGGCGGCGTAACATTACCTGATAATTTAAAATTAACTCCCGGTGCAACTACCTATGCAGAAAGTAATGCATCAGTGATAGCAGGAATAACTACTGATTATGAAGGAGATCCAAGAAGCGGCAGCACCCCTGATATTGGAGCAGATGAAGGTCCATTCGTTATTCAACCACCGGCTTGTTATTTATTGCCGATTGAATTGATTGAATTTACCGGCTGGTTTAATGGTGTTGAAAATGAATTGCACTGGAAAACGGGTACCGAGATCAATTCCAATTATTTCGAAATTCAGAAATCACCTGATGGAATTAATTTTTCTCCGATCGGCATTGTTGATGCAGCTGGAAATTCAACATCCGAATTGAATTATTTATTTTATGACGACGATCCGATCATTGGGATCAATTATTATAAGTTGAAAATGGTTGATCAGGATGGCTCATTTGAATTCACCAATACAATTGCCATCAGGGTGGATGGTGACGGCGTTCCTGCATTTATTGTTTATCCAAATCCTGTAATAGATATGCTCAATATTTCAATGAGCTCATCAGAAAATACTGATATTGTTGCCCGGGTAACAGATGTATTAGGACGTAATATCGGTGCATGGCCCTATGCATTGCAAAACGGGCAAAACACTTTCTCCATTGATGTTTCACTGTTCGCTCCTGCTACGTATTTCATTATTATCATCGACATTTCTACAGGTGAACAACATGTTATAAAATTTGTTAAAGAGAATTGAGCTTTCAAAAAAGATCATATTCATTTTAATATAATTATTATTATAATTTATCAAATATCCAGTTGCCTTATTGTCCATTTTTCGCTTATACACACAGTGTTTATAGGAAAGTTTGCACTTTTTATCTTATGTTTGCGCCTAATCAGTACTAAACTAAAACAAACTAATAACTATGAAAAAGATCACAATTTTAGTATGCGCCATTACGATGGCTGCATTTTCTTCTCAACAGGTTAAAGCTCAAGCATTTGAAGAGGGCAATATGGTATTTTCAATTGGATATGGCTTCCCCAACCTTGTTGGTGCGATATTCAATGCATATGAAACCTTCGATGGGTATAATTCTAGCAGCCTTGGCCCTATTTTCATTAAAGGCGAGTATGCTGTAAATGATCATATCGGTGTAGGTTTGGCCATCGGATATTCTTCAACTACAGTAGAATGGAATTATGACGACTTTGATGCTCAGGGAGATCCTGTTGTTTATACCAGCTCATGGAAATATTCTTCATTAGGAATTCTTGCAAGGGTGAACTGGCATTTTGGAGATTCAGATGTATTTGATCCTTATTTTGGCGTTGGTATGGGTTATAGAACCGGTAATTATACATTTGACAGTACCGACCCTGATGCACTGGAAGATCAACTAAGTACATTGGTTCCTTTTGGTTTTGAAACTACAGTTGGAGCACGTTATTTCTTTACTGACAATATTGGAGCTTATGCTGAATTAGGCTTTGCTAAGGCGCCATTTCAGATCGGTTTAGCGATCAAGATCTGAGAACTAAATTGAAATAAAAAAGGCTGACCCGGATTCCGGATCAGCTTTTTTTATTTGATTAAGCTGAAGCTGTATTTATTAATGCTTATAACCTGATTTAAAATTTAATAAATTTCAAACTGGAATTCTTACCAGAAACAAGATCAAACACTGAAATTAAATATGCGCCTGCAGCATAGCGATTTGCAGGGATGTCAAATTTATTATCTCCCTTGAGGAAATCCATTTGCTCACATACTAAATGCTGGCCCGTCATATTAGTCAGTATAATTTCTCCTTCAAAATTGTTGGTTGCTGTCAAATTTAATTGAAAAGCATTTTCATTTAAATACACAAGCATATTCTTAATTGGCGATGATTCTTGTATTGCAGCAGGAAATTCGCCGACCAGAAATTCATGTTCGTAATAATTCCCAGATAATGTGCATGACCATTTCCAAGTCCCTTCAGGAACGCCCTCCGGAATAGTATACCACCAGTACCAATAACTTGCAGCATAAAATACATCCTGAAAAAAATCCCATTCATACCAAACAGATCCATCAGCTCTTTCAATTTTTAAATGGCAGTCATCGGCGGGAGAAAGATCTTTTGCATAAATTACGAAATAAGCATTTTCTCCCGGCATAAATTCATTTTTATCGTTCATCTCCGAGGGTTCGGGGCATGGATTCCAAATCGGCTCCATGCTATTTGTCTGAATTTTATTTATGACAGGCACCATATATTCCGGCTGATCGGCCCACCAACTTTCAGCATTTAAATCATTGCAGGTACCAGAATACGGATCCAATAAATTATCATCAGCATCGTATAATTCAAAATGTAAATGCGGCCCGGTAGAATTTCCTGAACTTCCCACCAATCCTAAATATTCTCCCGTTTCAACTAATTCTCCTAAACCTTTTGTTGTGAGTGATCCATTTTTCATATGGCCATACCAGGCGAGTGAACCATCATCATGACGAATGTAAACTGCATTCCACGAGCCGCCTCCCATCGAACAACTATGATCGGCCTGCCCGTCATATTTTCCAACTATCATTCCCGGTGCAGCAGCAATAATTTTTACCGCACCCGCCTCCATTAAATTCCAGTCGAATGGCCATAAAAAATAATCAATTCCCGAATGATTATAACCTGCTTCAGTGTCGTAAGAACGACTACCACAATTATAATCGGTAATAAAACCCGGATACGCTTCATTATGATCAACATAATTGGAAATGCCATAAAAATTATAACCAGCAAATCCATCCGCCCACGCCAGGGGAAAAATCAGGTCGAGAGCAGCAGTTTTTGATGCAACGTGGGAGATCATTCCGTTCTGCTTCAGCAATGCTATGTTTTGATGAATATCATTTAATATTTTTGACTTTTCATTTTGATTGATTTCATCCTGCGGAATAAAATTAAAATTGCCCCCACCGGCTGGAGCAAATTCTTGCCCCCTAACCAAAAGCGAAACATATAGAAGGAAAACGGCAAGTTGAATTTTCATGTCAATTTATTTTACTTAAAATTAAATAAATAATTCTATAAAGAAACGGTAAATAAATTTTTGAATGAAAGTGAATTACCCGGTTTGGAGTTAGGGCTATGGTTTGAGCCGATGGCTATTTTGGCAAATACTGTTTTGCTTTTTCCAACGCTGATTTCAATCCGTTTACATTTTTTCCTCCGGCACTTGCAAAAAATGGTTGCCCGCCACCTCCGCCATCTATTTCTTTTCCAAGTTCCCGCACCATCAACCCGGCATTTAATTCATATTGCTTTACAAGTTTATCGTCAATTATTATGGTAAGATTTGCCTTGCCGTTGATATTTCCTCCCAACACTACAAAAGCATTTTCAAGTTCATTCCTGATTTCATAGGCCAGCTTTTTAATGAGATCAGCGCTGTTTAAAGGTACGATCTCACTGATATAATTAATACCATTTATAGTTGTTACAGAATTAATCAACTGGCCTTTGAGCTGACTTACTTTTTCCAACTGGTGTTCTTCAATTTCCTTCCTCAAAGCATTGTTTTCGTCAACAAGTTGGTTGATGCTTTTTAAAACATCAGTCCCTTTTGTGAGATCGCTTATTTTTTTGATAAGCTCAAGATTTTCATTAATAAATATTCTTACTGCTTCACCGGTAATAGCCTCAATCCTTCTTATGCCTGCAGCAACCGCACTTTCAGAAAAAATTTTGCAATAGCCTATCTCTCCCGTTGTACCCACATGTGTTCCGCCGCAAAACTCCTTGCTAAAATTTTCATCCACAATTACCACTCTTACTTTGTCGCCATACTTTTCACCAAACAACATCATTGCTCCCAGGCGCTTTGCTTCTTCAATGGGCATTACCGAGGTGATAACAGGAATATTCTCCCGTATTTTTTTATTGATGAGTGCTTCGATTTTTTCTATTTCCTCATCGGTCAACTTTGCAAAATGTGAAAAATCAAAACGCAAACGATCAGGACCTACATAACTTCCTTTTTGCTGAACATGAGTACCCAAAATCTGGCGTAATGCTGCATGCAATAAATGTGTTGCTGTATGATTATAGGTGATGTTGATCCTTCTTTCTTTATCAACGCTTGCAATAACTTTTAATCCAGGGTTTTCTGGTAATTGATCAGTGAGATGAATGATGAGTTCGTTTTCTTTTTTAGTATCGATGACATTTATTTTTTGATCACCGACTTCCAATGTTCCCTTATCTCCGATTTGTCCTCCACTTTCAGCATAAAAAGGTGTTTTGTTTAATACCACCTGGTATTGTGTTTCATTTTTCAATTTAACCGCACGAAATTTAACAATTTGGGACTCTGCCGTTAAGGTATCATAACCCACAAATTCAATTTTATCACTATCATGTATAATTTGCCAATCGCCTGTTTCCATGGTGGTAGCATTCCTGCTTCTTTCTTTTTGTTTTTTCATGTCGGCGAAAAATCCTTCATCATCAACATTAAGTTCATTTTCACGGGCGATGAGATTTGTAAGATCAAGCGGAAAGCCAAAAGTGTCGTACAATTCAAATGCATCTGATCCGGGTAAAGTATCCTTTCCGTTTTTTATCAAAGCAAAACAAATTTCATTTAATTTTTTGATCCCGTTGTCGAGTGTTCTTAAAAATGCGGTTTCCTCTTCAAAAATAACTTTTGATACGAGTTCACGCTGTGCATATAATTCCGGGAACACATATTTAAATTCTTCTGCCAGAACAATCACCAGTTCATTGAAAAATGGTTTTTTAAGATCGAGAAAAGAGAAACCATACCTGATGCCTCTTCTTAATATCCTCCTGATAACATAACCTGCACCGGTATTGGACGGCAATTGCCCATCGGCAATGCAAAAGCTTACGGCACGTATATGATCACAAATTACCCGGATGGCAACATCTGTTTTTTCATCAACACCATATTTTTTATCGCTAAGCAATTCAACTTTATTGATGAGCGGAGTAAAAATATCAGTATCATAATTTGATGATTTATTTTGAATGGCCCTCACCAATCTTTCAAAACCCATTCCGGTATCAACATGTTTCGCAGGTAATTCATGTAGTGAGCCATCTGCTTTTCTGTTGAATTGCATAAATACATGGTTCCAAATTTCAATAACCTGCGGATCATCCTTATTTACTAAAGTAGCGCCGTCGATATTTTCTCTTTCAATTTCAGGGCGCATGTCATAATGGATCTCACTGCATGGTCCGCATGGACCGGTATCACCCATTTCCCAGAAATTATCTTTTTTATTTCCCTTTAGAATTCTTTTTTCATCGATATGTTTTTTCCATTCGTTGAAAGCCTCCATATCAAATTCAAGGTGTTCTGAAACATCGCCTTCAAATACGGTAACATATAACCGCGATTTATCCAGTTTAAAAACTTCAGTTAATAATTCCCATCCCCAGGCAATACTTTCTTTTTTGAAGTAATCGCCAAAACTCCAATTGCCCAGCATTTCAAACATGGTATGGTGATAGGTGTCAACACCCACCTCTTCCAGGTCATTGTGTTTTCCTGAAACCCTTAAACATTTTTGTGTATCGGCAACACGTGGAAATTCGATTTTTTTATTGCCGAGGAAAAGATCCTTGAATTGATTCATGCCGGCATTGGTGAACATTAAAGTAGGATCATTCTTTACAACAATAGGAGAAGATGCAACAATTTTATGTTGTCTGCTTTCAAAAAAGTTTAAAAATTTCTGACGTATTTCCTGCGATGTCATAATTATTATCCTGCTTATTCGTTGTATAGTTCGAATTTATTTTTTACTTTCGTATCCCTTCCGGATTCACGCAACCCTAGGCAAGCCGCAAAATTACTGAATCAACATCGCATGGCGAAAAAGGTAAAATACTTTTACAACCCCGCTAATCTAAGGTTTGAGAAGCATATAACACCACGTTGGGTATGGACGGTGCGCATCACCGGCTGGATATGTACCGCTGCGGTTTTTGCAACAATTATTGTTTGGTTTGCTTATACATATTTTGATTCTCCCAAAGAAAAATATTTGAAGAACCAGATTTCAGAGATGGAATTGGAATTGGATTATATGAATGGTAAGCTCGATACGATGGGTGTTATCATTGCCGAGCTTTCTGAAAGAGATGATAATATTTACCGGGTAATATTTGAAGCAGAACCGGTTTCCCGAAATGAAAGAATTGCGGGTATAGGTGGAAGCGAGCGATTTTCAAGATTGAACAAACTCGACAACGCCACCTTGCTGAAAAATACGGCGATGAAACTCGAGCTCATCAGGCGACAAATGGTTATTCAATCGAAATCATTTGATGAAATTGCTGAATTGATCCACGATAAAGAAAATTTATTGGCGCATACGCCATCTATACAACCTGTTTCAAATAAAGACCTCGAACGCATAGCATCAGGATTTGGCTGGCGAATTCACCCTATCTATAAATTCGCAAAATTTCATGAGGGACTTGATTTTACAGCACCTAAAGGAACAGAGGTATTCGCAACAGCTGATGGAACTGTGATCCAGGCTGACAATAATTCGAGCGGATATGGTAATGTGATTGTTATTGATCATGGCTACGGATATCTATCGAGATATGCGCATCTCAATGGCTTTAAAGTAAGGGCCGGCCAGAAAATAAAACGTGGCGAACTAATAGGTGTTGTTGGTAATACAGGCTTGTCAACAGGCCCGCACCTCCATTATGAAGTTGAAAAGAACGGAGTAAAAGTTGATCCAATTAACTTTTTCTACAACGATCTTTCTGCAGAGGAATATATGCGAATGATAGAATTGGCCAACAGGTCAAACCAATCATACGATTGATATCTTTGTTCTGTTGCATATATTTGTTTTAATATATTTGTAATGGTTAATGAAGCAGATGCTTCGCTCTCAATTTTGTTGAACAATGCCATACAAGGAAAGGGAAATTGAAAAAATTTATTGGTCGATAGGAGAGGTGTCGGAAATGCTTGATATCACTTTTGCTCAGATTAGGTTGTGGGAAAAGGAATTTGATATATTCAATTTAAAAAAGAATAAAAAGGGTGACCGGTATTTTAAAAAGGCGGATATTGAAAACCTGAAACTGGTAAAATACCTGCTCAAAGAAAAAAAATATACCATTAAAGGAGTAAAAGAAAAATTAAAGA
>JBIOHA010000108.1:0-8631 GCA_044448625.1 Chitinophagales bacterium
GTTGACATATTATTCGTTTTAAAAGTTAATTTTTTACTCTCAAAACGGTCAACTTATTTCAGGCATTGACAGCAAACCCGCAAAGCTGCAATAATTATTTGAGCGTAATCCCCCTTCTTAACTTCTAACCCTCTTCAATTCTCCAATTCTTACTTCCCACTTCTTACTTCATACTTCTAACCTCTCCTTCGAATCTTCTCCCTTCAAATCTTCAATTCTTCTTACTTCAAACCTCCCACATCCAACCAAACTTATCTTCCGCCACACCTTTTCTTATTGCCCACATTTCATGCTTCAGCCAGTTGGAGATCTTTCTATCCTCAACCGGGGGCAATTCATATTCAACATCTTTATAACCAATAACCCCGATTGGGGCAATGGTAGCGGCAGTACCAGTACCGAAGGCATCTTTTAACCGACCAGTCTTATGGGCATCAAGCAACTCCTGAATTGTAACATCTCTTATTTCCACTTTATGCCCCGCATCTCTCAAAAGATCTAAACATGAAGCCCTTGTCACCCCTTTCAGTATTGTTCCTTCGTCTGTTGGAATTGTGATCACGGTATCATCAATCTGCACAAATACATTCATAGTCCCTATTTCCTGGAGGCGGTTATGTGTAACCCCATCAATCCACAACATCTGGTCATAGCCTTTTTCCCTGATTGCTTTCAACGGCATCATTGTGGCGGCATAATTTCCTGCAGCCTTCACTCCTCCTGTACCACCCGGAAATGCACGAATATATTCTTCCTGCATATATACCCTCACCGGTTTCTGATAATATTTTGAAACAGGGCAACAGAATATGATGAGTTTAAAAGTATCTGATGGTTTTATGCCTACATAATCGTCGGTGGCAAAAATAAACGGGCGGATATACATAGATCCATCGTCGGTATCAGGGATCCAGGCCTGTTCAATTCTCACCAGATTGAAAATCGCATCCATAAATAATTCTTCAGGAACCTCGGGAATTGCCATCCGTTCGCAGGATTCATTCAAACGCTTCCAATTCATATCGGGTCTGAAAATTCTGGCTTTGCCTTCCTGGTTTTTGAATGCCTTCATCCCTTCAAAAATTGCCTGTCCGTAGTGCAATGCTGAAGTAGCGGGATGGAGCTCGAGATTGCTGAGGGGTTTTATGGTGCAGTTCTGCCATTTTCCGCCAGCATAATCTGCTTCAAACATATGGTCAGTAAATACCTTCCCGAACAAAAGGTTATCAAAATCTACCGAAGCGATATGTGATACCGGCGATAGCTGAATTTCAATATCAAAGGAAGGATTTACGGCGACTTTCATATGTTGAAAAACGGTTTTAAATAAACTGAATGAATGATAAATTTACCATTTTAACCAAGCCGCTCAACAATGTCTGAAAAAATTAAATTTCCGGATGCAATTATCGACGAAATGGTGTTTTGGGTGCCCGATTCAGCAAAACTAACAATATCGGTAAATAATGCCAATGGAATTGATGTTTATGACCCAAATAAAACTGAATTAATTATCCTCTACCGGTCGCAATCAGCATCAGACATAACTCCTGCCGGTAAAGAAGCAATAGAAAAAATGATCAACGCTGTAAAGTTGGATAGAAAGGTAGTTTCAGTGATCAATTTAGCTAATCACCTGGAATTTAATTTCAGGTCGCTGGCCGCGGGTGTAAAGCTGAATACGATATTAGGGCTTGGAATAACACCCGATCAACTCCGGCTGCACATTGAATTCACCATGTATAAGATATTGGTTTATAATAATATCAACCTGCTGTTCTGCGATGATATTGATATCATGGAAAAGCAAATGAAAACCCTTTTATGGAACCGGCTCCAAACCATTTTTAATTTGAAATGACAGAGCTGGTATTTGCCACCAATAATAAAAACAAGATCCGCGAGATCAGCCGGGTGGTACCCTCATCTATTAAAATTTTAAGCCTTGCTGATATTGGGTGCCTTGAGGAACTGCCCGAAACACATTATACAATTGAAGATAATTCAAAGGAGAAAGCGGAATTTGTTTTTGAAAAGTATGGCTATAATTGTTTTTCGGAAGATTCCGGCCTGGAGGTAATGGCGTTGAATGGTGAACCCGGGGTATATTCTGCACATTATGCAGGTAGCCGGGAGCCGGAAAAAAACAACAATCTCCTCCTGCTCAATTTGAGAAATGTTGATAACCGTAAGGCTCAATTTAAAACGGTTATTACTTTAGTTATTGATAACAGGTTTGACCAATTTACCGGAATTGTGACCGGCAAAATTGCAGAAGTGCCACGAGGTAATAATGGTTTTGGCTATGACCCGGTTTTTATCCCTGATGGTTTCAATCAGACCTTTGCAGAGATGGAACCAGATGAAAAAATTGCAATAAGCCACCGGACAAAAGCATTTAATTCAATGACTGATTATTTAACTAAAAACTTTTGATAATAAAATAATAATTTTTAACTTACCGCAGATTATAGATCTTAACCAGCCACTGTAACTATGAAGCAATTTAATTTACCTGCATCATTAACCGAGGAGCAACTTATCAGGTATTCTGTAAAAGGGGACCGGGTTTCACAGAAACTACTTTATGATCGCTTTGCTTCGAAAATGTTCGGAGTATGCATGCGATATGCTCCAGACTACCAAATAGCAGAAGACATTTTGCAGGAGGGCTTTGTAAAAGCGTTTAAAAACCTCGACCGTTTCAGGTTTGAAGGAAGCTTCGAAGGCTGGTTGCGCAAAATAATGGTGAACACCGCCATTGAAATGCACCGAAGAAAAAATTTATTATACACGATTGTTGATGTTGAAAACACGGAGGTTGAGTTTGTTGATGAAAATGCACTAAGCAAGCTTGCTGTAGACGATATCATGATGATGATCGCCAGCCTTTCTCCCGGTTATAAAACCGTATTCTGCCTTTACGCAATTGAAGGATTTTCACATAAAGAGATAGCCGAGCAACTAAACATCAGTGAAGGTACATCTAAGAGTCAATTAGCGCGTGCTCGCTATATCCTTATGGAGATGGTAGAACAACGTACGGGATTGAAACATAAAGCCAGTGGACAATAAACATCATATTGACCAACTTTTTAAAGGAGTATCTGAAAGTTACGAGTTAAAGCCTTCTGCCGATGTTTGGAACCGCATCGCAAATGAGCTGTCGAATACAGAAAAAACTCCTTCAAGAATACCGTACGCAAGGTATGCAGCACTCGTGTTTTTGTTTATTTCTGTTAGTGTCCTCACTGTTCCTGTCTTCAAAGTGATTCCTGTTGATCAGATCACAAATTTCTCATCTGCCCCTGTTTCAACACTTGCCTCAGCAAATGAAATTTTGGAAGCTGCTAACAATGCTGGCGGAATTGAATTAAATGATTCGGAATTGAATACCAGAGCAACGGCTTTCAATAAGGAGGAACAGGAAATTTCGTCGCTTACACCTATTGCATCTAGAAACATTAAAAATGAAACGGAGGAAGAAGAATTTATTTTTGCTCCTGCCGAACCGGAAGATGAATTAATGGCGGAAAAGCAACAGGAAATTATTGAGCGGATCTACAACACCGAGGAAGCTTTGAGCTTATTGTCATATAATAAAATTAAGAACGAGTCAACCAAAGAACACCGTGTTGAGTACAGGGAATTGGATCCTGACTATATGAATCTTGATATGACTGGATTTTATATCGGCCTGAGTGCTGCCTATAACCAAACTTCTATTCTTGAATATGGTTCTGTTTTTAAAGGCACACGCCCTATCCAGCCATCTTTAAAATTTGGTGCTGCTAAAGGAATTCTACTGGGATATAATTTTTCAAATAAATTCGCTCTTCAGGTAGAATACATTTACAATTCGATGCAGGGACAAAATTATGTTATGAGCGAGGGTGATGAGATCGTGCAGAAATCACTGTCATTAAATTACGACCTGATCCCGCTCACCGCTAAAATAAAGGTTGGAAGGGTTTCTGATCTTACCAACCGCCCTGTCGTTTTAAATTATATTGCCGGCATTGAATATGGAATGTTGCGTGAATCGCGGTTACCCCAGGATAAAAGATATGAAGAAGAAACAGAACATTTGTTCAAGCAGGATGAGGTTTCACTTGTTCTTGGTTTAGATTACGATATCTATGTTCAGGACAATTTATATTTCTCAATTGGGGCTAAAGGAACCTTCTCCAACGATATTTCTCTTCACAGCGCCCCACTTAATGATTATGCAAAACGCAACTTCGTGTTTGGACTAAGGGCCAGCCTGAATTATACTTTCAGGAATTAATTTGATTTAATTTCATCACTTCTCTATTTACTTTCTTAATTCTTAACAAATCAAATCGATAACTACGATTTTCTTAGATATATTCTGAATTATCTTTACACAAATGCTTCGTTCCTGTTGTTTAAGTATTGTTTTTCAAATTGTAATTCTTCAACTTGTTCATGCAGGTAAAATTGAGGGCACCATTACCACACAGGATAATGACACCCTCCCCTATTGTAATGTTTATATTAAAAATTCAAATTATGCATGTGCCAGCAATGAAGATGGTTTTTATAGCCTCACTGTACCTCCGGGAAATTATGTTGTTACATTTCAGTTTATCGGGTTTCGCAAAAAAGAAATTGAAGTTAACGCAACAAAGGATATAAAATTAAATGTTGTTTTGGAAGAGGAAGCGGAAGAGTTGATGGAGATTGTGGTGCATTCCGGGCAGGAAGATCCCGCATATGGCATCATGCGGCAAGCCATCGAATTGAGGGAGGGCCATCTGAAAGAAACAGGAAGTTATTCTTGTGAAGTGTATATTAAAGGCCTTCAAAAACTTACTCAGGCGCCGGAGAAAATTTTTGGAATAGAGCTAAAAACAGTGCTCGATCTTGATTCAAATAATACCGGTGTGATCTATTTATCTGAGTCATCGTCTACCTTTTATTATCAATATCCCGACAATACAAAAGAGATCATGAAGGCATCTATTGTAAGTGGAAATGATAATAGTTTTAGCTGGAATGATGCGGCGAGCATGCAAATGAATTTTTATGAGAACCTCCAAAAACTCCAGGGATTTTCGCAACGTGGATTCGTTTCGCCGGTGGCGGATAATGCGATGTTCTATTATAAATATCAGCTCATCAGTTCAGAATTTGAAAATAGCCATCAGGTGTTTAAGATCAGTGTGCAGCCAAAAAGAAAAACTGATCCCGTCTTTTCGGGAATCATTTATATTACCGATGACGATTACAGGCTCACGGGAATTCAGCTTCAGTTATTAAAAGAAAATGGGATGGATTTTATCGACACCTTTAGAGTGGAACAGGAGTATTTCTACGCAGAAGAAAGTCGGTTGATGCTGCTCTCAAATAAATTCAATTTTGATTATTCCATTTTCGGAATAAAGGGTGGGGGCTATTTTCATGCTTTTTATAAGAACTATGAGTTGAATAAAATATTTGGGAAGCATTTCTTTAATGGCGAGGTGACGAAAATTGAGGACGGATCAAATAAAAAAGATTCATTGTATTGGAGCAATATCAGGCCGATCAAATTGACCGGTGAAGAAGAAAAAGATTATCACCAAAAAGATTCACTGCAAATTATTAAGGAGTCGCCGGCATATAAAGATTCCATGGACAGGATATTCAATAAGTTCAATTTTGGTGACCTGCTTCGCGGATATTCATATCGTAACACCGAAAAAAATATATTCATTAATTCTAATCCCATTTACGACCTGGTGCAGTACAACACTGTTGAAGGTTATGTTATCAATCCGAGAGTACGCATTTCCAAACGCTGGGAAAACAAAGATGAATTCAGCATTATTCCTGCAATTAGGTTTGGCCTCGGCGCTAAAACAACTTATCCAAATCTCAATATCCGTTATTTATATGATCAGAAATCCGCATCAAGTGTTTATTTGCATGGTGGTGCTCGAGTTAACCAGTTTAATGAAAACGGTATTCTCCCTTTAGCTAACACAGTAACGACCCTGTTCTTAGAATCCAATTATCTTAAACTTTATGAAAGCCAATATATAGAACTGGGATATTCGCACGAAATAATTAACGGGCTCTATGGCACTATTGAAACCCAGTATGCTAAAAGAAACCAGCTATTCAACCTGCCTGATGCTTCCGCATGGTTTGATATTGAGGATAAAACCTTTACTTCCAACAACTATCCGTTCTATTTCGACAATGAAGTTTTCATCATGCCCTCAAAATTTACTTTAACCCTCAACCTGAAATATAAGATCGGACAGCAATATATCATGGAGCCTCGCTCTAAATATGTTTTCGAATCAAAATACCCTGTCATCCAATTATACTTTGAAAATGCATTGCATGGGATTTTCAATACCGGTGTTCAGTACGAAAAAATAATTTTAGAGGTGAGCGATAATATTGCATTGGGTCTCGCCGGTAATTTACCGTTCCTTCTAGGTGCAGGCATCATGACTCATCCCAATGAATTAAATGTGGCCGATCAGTTTAATTTTTCAGCAAATGAAACATTTATTGAGAAGGTACAGCCTGATGGATATTTCCTTTTGCCCTATTATGCTGCTGTGTCAGACCATTATTATTGCTCTGCCCATATTCAATGGCATACCGAAGGATTTTTTTTCAGGAAGCTGCCCCTGTTTAAACAATTAAAACTAGAACCCGTTTTTTCATTTAATTATCTAACAGCCAATGGTTCCAATTTTCATCAGCCCAATATCATTAAAAATTATATGGAATTTGGTGCCGGTGTAGAACATATTTTTAAAGTGGCTAGAATTGATTTTGTATATACACCGTATCGCTTTGGTTCCGAATATCCGTCTAATAATTTTGGTGTGCTGGTGGGGATAGGTTTTTAATTATTTGTGGGAATGAAGTCCTTGTATTTGAACATCCGGTTTAACGCTCCGAAGGATCCTGTGGAAAAGGCCCAAAATGAGCAAAGACGCAAAGAAAAAAATCCGTCTTTAATCCGCCGCATCTGTGGCATCTGTGTGCTTTGTATTTTGCAGCCGTTTCACGCAGAGTTCGCAGAGGCCGCAGAGCGCACAGAGCATTGCAATTTTTTAATCTATTTTGATCAAGCCGATCCGTGTCAAACGCATCCCTGCATTTAATTTTATTTTTATTGCACACAGAGGCCGCGGAGCGCACAGAGTTAGTTTATTTATTTTCTTTTTTTATCTATTTTAATCAGCTTGATCCGCATGATCAGGGCCTGCCTTCCGGTAGGTTCCTATATTTTGTCCTACGCCCGTTTCACGCAAAGCAATGAAGGTTGAATCAATAATCGTTTTATTTCATGCAGAGAACGCGGTAGTGCAGAGAAGATTATTGGATAAAAAAATCAGTGTTAATCCGCCGCATCTGTGGCATCTGTGTGCTTTGTATTTGAACAGCCGTTTCACGCGGAGAACGCAGAGGCGCAGAGAAAATTATGGAATAAAAAAATCCGTGTAAATCAGTTTGCATCTGCAATATCTGTGTGCTTTGTATTTGAACAGCCGTTTCACGCAGAGTTCCCAGAGGTGCAGAGCGCAGAGGAGTTTTTTTTCCAGTATTTAAGCAGTCAGGAAGAATTCTACAGTGATTAATTTTACAACCATGCGATCGCTTATCGTTTTCCTTTTACTGTTTTCGCTGAATAATTTATTGGGGCAGAATTGTGCGCCAAACTTTACCGGGTCAATTCCAATTGCAGATCTTGGAGAGAATGAATTCAATGGATTTAAAGGTGGCAAATACCCGGGTGGATCAAATGGAATTCCCGGTCAACATTTTCAAAAAGGGAATGAGTTGGGAAAATCAGTTTCGCCGCTGAATATTAACGGAGAAATTGATACAATAAACGGAAAGACAGGATTTATGATCCTTGGGTATAGCACAGCAGCAATGACGGGTAGATTTTTCAAACAGATCTGTGAAACACATCCGTTGAATAAAAAAATGGAAATAATTATCGGTGCACAGGGGGGAAAAGATATTAATTCAATGGTGGATATTAATTCAAATTATTATATAACCATTGACACAATATTGGCGGATCAAAAATTGTCGGCGGCACAGGTGCAAATTATATGGTTGTCTACCGGCGATATTTTAACGCATACGCTTTCATTTCCCGAACAATGCCATGCGCAGATTGAAAAATATCAAAAAGTGCTTTTAAATCTCCAGCAATTATATCCCAATCTCAAACTTATTTATTTAAGCGACCGGCCTTATGCAGGGTATATTGGAAATGTAGGCGAAGGTCCGCAGGAATTAAAAGAACCTACCGGCTATTATTCATCATGGACTATTAAATGGCTGATCGAAAAACAAATTCATTTGGAAAAAGGATTTAGCTATACAGAAATTCCATTTATTGACTGGGGTCCTTTGTTATGGACAGATGGAAGCAATGGAAATAAACAGGGTTATACCTGGGATTGCACTGATGCCGGCAAAGGCGGAATTCATGCAAGCAGCAAAGGCAGAATGAAGGAAGCTGCAATGTGTTGGTGGTTTTATAAAAGAAATAATTACCTGAAATAAATTTTAAAATGTTTTGTTGTCCGTACTGATACTTGATACTGGATGCTGGATACTTGATACTTCATACTTCATACTTCA
>JBIOHA010000109.1:0-8611 GCA_044448625.1 Chitinophagales bacterium
GAGCAACCACTGTTTCATTTTTCACCATCAGATATGCTTTTGCTTTACAGTTCGGGCATTCCTTATACTTGCTCAAATAATTTTCAAACCGAAAAATTTTGATCTCATTTGTGAGGGGATGTTTCCATACATCATAATCAACAGATCTTAATTTCTCTTCCGTTAATTCAAATGCTTTTAAAAATCCATCATCTTTTAATTCGTCTAGCTTAACAAGCAAAGTGCTGCCATCAGCAGCAAGCGGAGGTGAATTGCGCAAATTTCTCATCCTGCTTTTATTAAATATCGAATAAAAAAGAAATGGGACAGGAAAAAATACGGATGCCGCCCCCCAGCCCTTACTATGTGACCTCGCAAATTTATTATAGGCATATTGGGGATCATCATTTTCTGCATCCTTTAAAATATATTTATTTAACCTGAATCTTTTTTCCAGAAGTAAAACGATCATTAATCCGTAGATGAAAATTGCAAATTCAAAAAGCCTTAGTGTTCCCGCTAATTGCTGCCATGCAACAAATGCCACCGGTACTCCTACATTGAGCAATGCAAACTTCGATTTTGAATATGAATCGCTGTAATAATTCTTTACATAGTTTGGGGCGGATTTTAATTTTTTATTCCGCGACAAAAATCCTGAAAGTGCACTAATTCCATAAATTCCGAAAAAGGTAATCAATAAAAAGGTGCCTGTGCTGCGCCTCCACCACGGAAGGTATTCATAATTCTCAGCGCTGTAATCGTACACTTCATCGCGATAGGCGGGGTTTGTTAAAATTGCGATCACCTGGTCAACACCAATTGTAATGCATTCATCAAATTTTCCCTCTTTAGCAAGGGGGATCATGTACTCCATTTGAATGCGTTTGCAGATTGCATCGGTAAGAATTGGTTCAAGGCCATAACCCGTTTCAAATTCAATTCGACGTTGATCCATTACCATCAAAATAAGCAGGCCATTGTCTTTTTCTTTTTGCCCCACTCCCCAATAATTAAATAGCCTGGTTCTGAACTCGCCTGGCACTTCATCGCCAACTGAATTTAAAATAACAACAACCACCTGAACGGTAGTTGAATTTTCCAGGGTTTGCAGCGCTCCATTTAAGCTTTCTACCGTGGTTGGTAAAATTACATTGTCGGGGTTGCTTACAAATCCACCATAGGTTTCTTTCGGGTTAGGAACAGTTTCAATTGTATAGGGCGATTGCGCAAAAACCGGTGGAAATAATAAGAATAAAATACAAGGTATAACGAGTTTTCTCATATCGTGAAACAAAACATGAAAATACTAAAAGTTATTTTGGATTATAGGTAACTTATTCCTGTATAACGTCCACTTTAATTCTTGCATCCTGGTTGGCGAGTATCCACAGTGTGTGAAAGACAAGTTTTGTCCGTTCTTCAAGCAGCCCGAAATTGATTTTCTCCACATCGTCGGTGGGTGCATGATAATCGGCATGGGTGCCATTAAAATAAAATATAACGGGAATATTATTTTTAGCAAAGTTGTAATGGTCAGACCGGTAATAAAACCTGTTTGGGTCAGTGGTAGAATTAAATGTATAATCAAGATCAAGATCGGTATAATTTTTTGCAGCAGCTTCATTTATGCTATGCAGTTGGGTACTCAAAAAATCTGATCCAATGATATAAATATAGTTGCTGTCGTCTTTATGTTTTTCATCCACTCTGCCGATCATATCAATATTCAAATCGGCTACCGTGTTGGCCAATGGAAATGCCGGCTGCTCAACATATGATTTTGAGCCAAGCAAACCTTTTTCTTCTCCCGAAAATGCAACAAATAAAACAGAGCGGCGGGGGCCTTCGCCATTTATTTTTGCTTCTAATATTGCCTCAGCGATTTCCAGAATAGCCACCGTACCCGAGCCATCATCATCGGCGCCGTTATATACAACCGAATCTCTTATACCTAAATGATCATAATGCGCTGAAACAATCACCACTTCATCTTTCAGATCTGTTCCTTCAACAAACCCCAAAACGTTACTTGCGAAAACTTCTTTTTCCAATTTATTGATATTGATCACAAGGGTTGCAGGAGCTGAAAAGCTGGCCGGTAAAAATGTTTGATCTATTTTATCAATATACTTGCCGAGAAATTTCTTTTTCTTCCCCAATAATTTTTCAGCCATTGACTGAGAAATAAAAAAGCTGTTGCAATATTCTGGTTCTTTATATTCTGATTTTAATTTGAGCAAAGTACCTTCCAGGAAAGATCGCCATTGTTTATCCGCCAATACCGCTTCAGTATTTGAATCGATCATCAGTAAACATTTCACTCCATTTTCCGTGGCAGCATTTACTTTCTTTCGCCAATCGGTAGTCCATTTCGACATCTCTTCTGTTTTTGTAAGGAGCGATATTCCATTAGCCGATGGCTCACCTCCGGCCACGATAACCACCTTTCCTTTTACGTTTACATTTTTATAATCGCTGTAAACAGAATCATCAATACCATAACCGAGAAAAACAATATCGTCAGCAGTAAAATTTGAAGAATTGTTTGCACCTGCATAACCATAAAAATCCTGCATTAAAATAAAAATATCTTTTTTGGTAGCGATCGAAGCGGTGTTCCATCCAAATTCGATCAATGGATATTCCTGTTGTCTGGCAAACCCATATTTAGCGCCTGGGTATTCATAAACTTCGGTCAGGCCATTCTTCCCAAATTGATCCAGAATATAATTTGCAGCTTTAATAATTCCAGGCTTACCGGTTTCTCTACCTTCACATTTGTTCGCCAAAAAAGTTAAATGTACTTTGAGTTCTTCGGCTCTAATTGTATTAGCATATTTTACACTTGGATCTTCATTTTGCGCAAAACTGAATGTCGCTGAAAAGGCAATCAGCGCAATAATTAAAAAAGAGCTTCTCATTAAGGATGATTTATTATGAAATATCGGAAATTTTTTCAACCCGGCGTTCATGTCTTCCACCTTCAAAATCAGTATGAAGAAATATATCGATAAAATGAATCGCATCTTCCAGAGAAATAAATCTTGCCGGTATACAAATTACATTTGCATTATTGTGCTGGCGAGCCAAAGCAGCAACTTCTTCGCGCCAAACCATGGCTGCACGAATATGTTTATGCTTATTCGCGGTAATGCAAACACCGTTTCCACTTCCGCAAATTACAATCCCCATATCGCTCTTACCCCCTTCAATGCTTTTTGCGAGCGGATGAACAAAATCCGGATAATCAACCGAATCGAGTGAATGGGTACCAAAGTCTTTTACAGAAAATCCCTTTGATTGTAAATAATTCAGTACGCCTTCTTTGTACGGGAATCCGGCATGGTCGCAACCGATGGCTATTGTTTTTGGATGCATTCTACAAAATTAATGAATACTTCGGGAGGGGGTTTAGGATTATGTAAGATTGAGCCTGTCTGCCGGCGGCGCCAGGCAGGCAAGATTGAGCAAGATTGAGCAAAATTTAATCCCACTGCGACTGCCTACTGAGTAAGCTCACTCTTCACCCGCTTCCTCTCCACCACCATCACCACAACAATACTCACTTCATACAATAACCAAAGTGGCAGTGCTACCAAAAATAAGCTGAATGCATCACCTGATGGTGTTATAATAGCTGCCATGATAATAGAAATAACAAAAGCATATTTCCTGTTTCGGGCGAGAAATTTTTTTCCAAGGAGTCCCAACTTTGCAAGAAAGTAGGCGATCATCGGGATCTCAAATATTAAACCCGTCCATAATACCATACCTGTTAAAATACCGAGATACGAATCAAATGTAAATTGATTTTCTATCTGCTCGCTTAAAGTAAAGGTTGCAAGAAAATTTATGGAAAAAGGAGCGAGCAAAAAATATCCGAACATGGCACCGATATAAAATAAAAGCGTTGCAATTAACACTGCCCCACCCAGGTTCGATTTTTCGTGACTCAGCAATGCGGGTTTCACAAATCGCCAAATCTCCCATAAGATGTATGGGAAGGCGAATATCACTCCGGCCATGAAAGCGATTTTTATATAGAGGAGGAAAGGAGAGCTGAGGTTTAAATAAAATAATTTATAATCGAGTGTTGTATAGCAGAGTCCGTCGATATTAAATCTTTCGCCCAGGTTGCAAAATAATCTATAAGTAATAAAGTTAGAATCCTTAGGTGCGAGGATTATTTTATCAAAAATAAATTGCGGGTATAATAAAAATACAATGGATAATATCACGATCACCAGCACGATCCGGATGATATGCCATCGCAGATCTTCCAAATGCTCCATAAAGGTCATCTCATCCTTATTCTTTTTTATCGCAGCCATTCTTTTATTGAGATGATCGGGGTACTATAATATTATTTCTGATTTATCAAATCATATAAAGCATCGAGATTGGGGCTCAATATAATTTCTGTTCTCCTATTCTTTGCTTTGCCGTCGGTTGTTGAATTATCAGCAACTGGAAAATATTCTCCACGCCCCTCAGCAATTACACGCTTTGCATCCACACCATTTTCGGTAGTAAGGATCTTTACAATGGTTGTTGCCCGAAGCACACTCAGGTCCCAATTATCTTTGGGAAAATTGGCGCTTTTCATCGGAACATTATCAGTATGACCTTCAATTTCAATCTGAATGTCGGGGTTTTCCTTTAATACTGCTGCAAGTTTTTTTAATGCATCTTTTCCCTTCGGGTCAACAACGGTACTTCCTGATGCGAACAGCAATTTTTCACTTAAAGAAACATATACTTTTCCATTTTTGCGTTCAACGGTCAGGTCGCTTGAACTAAATCCCGCTAATGCCTTATCGATTGTATTTTTCAGATCAGTAACCGTTTGCTCCTGTTTGTTTAAAATATCCTCAAGCTCTTTCACTCGTTTTGATCGGGCATCGAGGTCAAGAGTCAACTGCGCAATACTCTTTTCTTTTGCATTTAATTCACTCTCTTTCACAAGCAATTCATCCTGTTTTTTCTGAAGATCTTCACGCAACCCCTGGTTTTCTGAAGATGTAAGTGCCAATAGCTGGTTGATCCTATTATTCAACATATCAGAAATATCTCTTAACTCCTGGTTTGCTTTTACCATTTGATCATAACGGCTATGAATATCAACAGAATCTTTTCTTATAAGCGATACCTGGGCATTCATATCAATGATTTGATTTTCCAGTTCCTTTACTTCTTTGGTCTTCACCCGCAGCTGGCTGTTCAGCATGGCAGTATCCTGGGTACACTTGTCTCTTGCGGCCACAGCATCCTGGTACTGACGGGATGGAACACAAGAGGTGAGATAAATGGTTGCAGCAATTGAAATGATGAATAATTTTTTCATAGCTTTCTATTTATATTTTGCAAAATAATTTGATTTCAATCAATAATTTGAATCATGTTATTAACGGCGTTTCAAAAATCCGAGTATTCCTCGTTCCAGCACATTGATCATGGTTCGCGTGATCTGATGTTGTGTGGTTTTATCAATCAAGGGTGGTGATTTCTTTTCCTTTACTTTCCGTTCGCGTTCCTGTTGCTTTACTTTTTTTTCCTCTTCCGCCAGTTGTTTTTCTTTTTCGGCAAGCTCTGCGCTCTCTTCCATTTTTTTATTCAATATTTCATAAGCGCTTTCGCGGTCCACCTGCTCATTATATTTTTTTGCCAGCAACGATGCCTGTGTGATCACTTGCATTTCATCAGGGGTCAAAATATCCATTCTCGACTGGGGGGCCACCAATAATGTATGTGCCAGTGGTGTAGGTGATCCTTTTTCGTTCAACGCAGAAACAATTGCTTCACCAATACCAAGATCTGTGAGCAGTTCATCGGTTTTATAATAATTTGTGGTTGGATAATTCTCTGAGGTGAGCTTAATTGCTTTTCTGTCGTTTGCGGTAAAAGCTCTTAATGCATGCTGTACTTTTAATCCAAGTTGTGATAATACTTCAGCAGGTATATCTGTTGGCAATTGAGTGCAAAAAAATATTCCCACCCCTTTCGACCTGATCAGTTTGACAATTGTTTGTATCTGTTCGAGCAAATTTTTACTTGCCTCATCAAAAATCAAATGCGCTTCATCAATTATTATTACAAGTTTGGGATCTTCCTTATCGCCGGTTTCGGGAAATGAATTATATACTTCGGCAAGCAGGCTCAGCATAAACGTAGAAAATAATTTTGGTCTGCTTTGAATATCTGTCAATCGAAGAATATTAATATAACCCTGACCACGGTCATTGATTCTTGTGAGATCGGCAACATCGAAACTTCTTTCACCAAAAAAAACATCGGCGCCCTGTTCTTCAATTTCAATTATTTTTCGCAATATGGTTCCTGCACTTGCGGTACTAATTGTTCCATATTCCCCTTCGATTTCTTTTTTCCCTTCGCCGGCAAGATAATTCAATGTTTTTCTAAAATCTTTCAGATCGAGCAACGCCAGTTTTTTATCATCAGCATATTTAAAAACAAGAGAAACAACACCTTCCTGAATATCATTTAATTCTAAAATTTTGGAAAACAGTACGGGACCAAACTCTGAAACTGTTGCACGCAATCTAATCCCACTTTCACCACTTATGCTCATTAGCTCTACCGGATATCCTTTTGCTTTCCATTCCTTGCCGATCTTTTGCATGCGTTCGTCAATTTTCTGACCCGGGGTTCCTGGCATTGCAATTCCGCTTACATCGCCTTTAATATCCATAATGAGTACACCAATACCATTATCACTTAGTTGTTCAACAATGCCCTGTAGTGTTTTTGTTTTTCCTGTTCCGGTAGCGCCGGCAACCAAACCATGCCGATTCATCATACGCAAAGGAATTTTTACAAGCGCCCCATCAACCGGTTGGTGGTCGAGAATTGCAGTGCCGAGAATTATGGATTTCCCCTGGAAATTATATCCGTCAATTATATATTGTTTAAACTCCTCGTTCCTATCCACAAAAAAATGATTTAATTTGTATCTGCCTCAAATAGGTGGGGCAAAGATACGTGTTAAAAATTGTGATGGAATTTAATGGCAACTAAAGCAAAAACAGCATTCTTTTGTCAGAACTGCGGATTTGAATCACCGAAGTGGCAGGGAAAATGTGCTTCGTGCAACCAATGGAACACTTTTATAGAAGAGGTAATTGAGCGCACAGAACCGAAGGAGATTTGGAAGGAAGAAAAAAATGACAAGCGAGGAAACAAACCGGTTTTGCTGGATGAGATTTCGGCAGCAGATGTCAGGCGCATTATTACAGTTGACCTTGAATTAAACAGAACCCTGGGTGGTGGTATCGTGCCGGGCAGCCTGGTGCTCGTTGGTGGCGAACCAGGCATCGGGAAATCAACATTGATGTTGCAACTGGCACTTGAATTAAATAAAATAAAAGTGTTGTATGTAAGTGGTGAAGAAAGTGAACAACAAATAAAAATGCGTGCAGAACGCCTGAATGGAAAAAATCCTGAATTATATATTTCAACAGAGATCTCGATTGGAAAATTATTTACACAAATAAAACACCTGCAACCTCAACTGGTAATTATCGATTCAATTCAAACATTGATCTCTGATTTTGTTGATGCAACGGCGGGAAGCCTTGCGCAGATAAAAGAATGCGCCGGGCAATTACAGCGATATGCAAAAGAATCAAATGCTTCTGTTTTTATCATCGGGCACATTAATAAGGAAGGATATATTGCCGGTCCAAAAATTCTAGAACATATGGTTGATAGTGTTTTGCAATTTGAAGGCGACAGAAATTATACCCACAGGATATTGCGCACCATTAAAAACCGTTTTGGTTCAACAAGTGAAATTGGCATTTATAAAATGGAAGGTGATGGGTTAAAGCAGGTAAATAATCCCAGTGAATTATTAATTACAGAAAAAGATGAACCACTTTCGGGTGTTGCAATTGCTGCAACCATGGAAGGATTAAGACCAATGCTGATAGAAGTGCAGGCATTGGTAAGCCCGGCAGTATATGGAAATCCTCAAAGAACAGCTACAGGATTTGATTTGAGGAGAATGAGCATGTTGCTTGCTGTTTTGGAAAAACGAGGAGGATTTGCCTTTGGAAATAAAGATGTTTTTTTAAATATTGCTGGAGGATTAAAAGTAGAAGATCCAGCCATTGACCTCAGCATTGCCTGCGCATTGTTATCATCGCTGGAAGATGTTTTTTTACCGATGAATATATGTTTTGCAGCAGAGATCGGATTGAGCGGTGAATTGCGTGGAGTGAGCAGGGTGGAACAAAGAATATCGGAAGCAGAAAAACTGGGATTTGAAATTATTTACATCTCCAAGCATAATTTAAAATCTCTTAATGTAAAAAAATATAATATTGAAATAAGATCTGCTGGGAAAATGGAGGAAATTTATTCTAAAATGTTTGTTTAGCAACTTCAGCTGTTTACTGGTTCATAACTCGTCACTCGTGTTTAAATACTCGTAACTATTTAAGCTTGCTGAATTTAGAAATTGCGGAATTGCAGATTTCCCGGATCATTTTCTTCATACTTCTTACTTCATACCTCTTACTTCATACCTCTTACTTCAAACTCCTTACCTCTTACTTCAAACTTCTTACTTCTAACTTCAAACTTCTTACTTTTCATATATATTTATATC
>JBIOHA010000110.1:0-8595 GCA_044448625.1 Chitinophagales bacterium
ATTCAGCCTGACAATAAAATTGTTGTTGGTGGAGCTACTTCCGATGGTGCTGAATATAATTTTGCTTTGACCCGCTATAATAGTGATGGAACTCTGGATAATAGTTTTGACACGGATGGAACAGCAACAACCGGTAACGCGGAAGGTGGTAAACTTTTCGGAGTTTCAATCGTCTGTCAACCAGATGGAAAAATTATAGAAGCAGGGAAAAGTTATAACGAAGTTGACCATGATTTTGCTCTAGTTAGGTATAATAATGATGGATCAATAGACACAACTTTTGGTACTGATGGATTTGTAAATACAGATATTGATGGCACCGATGATCATGGATCCTCAGTCAGGCTTCAACCCGACAATAAGATTGTTTTAGCCGGATATAGCTGGAATGGTTCGGATTACAATTTTGCCTTAGTGCGATACAATATAGATGGCACACTGGATAATACCTTTGGTTTAGGTGGAAAAGTGACCACTGATTTTGCAAATAAAAACGATTATGCTTATTCTCTTGCGTTACAGCCTGATGGAAAATTTGTCGTTGCGGGAAGCAGTATTCAGGATATTTCTTATGTTAATAATTTTGCATTATGCCGTTATAATATTGATGGAACTCTTGATGAAACATTTGGAATTGATGGAAAAGTAGCTACAGAAATCGGGGGAATCAATTCCGTCGGTTTTTCGGTTGCAATTCAGAACGATAGTAAAATTGTTTTAGCGGGACATAGTCGCAATGCCTTAGATTGGGATTTTGCAGTTGCCAGGTATTGGGGTGATGGTCATGAAATGATTGTTGAGGATCCATCAAGAAAAATTACTGCTATCTCTCCCAACCCGGCAAATGAAATGATCTATATTGATCTTGACGGCATTGAAGAAAAAACCAATGTGCAAATATTCAGCGTGGATCAAAAATTAATAATGTCGATGCCCGGATCGGAAAATGAATTTTTGAAAGTAAATATCAGCGATCTTCCTTCCGGAATTTATTTAATTAATATTATGGGGAATACAACAGCAGTAACCAAGAAATTTGTCAAACAATAACTCTTTAAAAGCATTGAAATGATGAAAAAAAAATATTCAAAAAAACTTGCAGCTTATTCTGCGCTCGCATCGCCTGCATTATTATTCATGCATGAGGCAAAAGGGCAGATCGAATATTCGAATCCTGATCCTGATATCAGTGTTTCCTCCGATGGAACAGATATTCCTCCTTGTTATAGCAAATATTATGATCTTGATATCGACAACGATGCAATTGACGACCTGAGGTTTTATTTATTTGTTTGCACAACAACGGGTTTTGTTTCCACTACAGCCATTGTTGGGTTACTCAATCCTTCTGAATTTGATTTTGTATCAGTTGCAGGTACCAGCCCCAAAGCTTTGAATTATGGAGCGCCAATTTCTAACAGCCTTCCATGGTCGCCAGATACCGCTGGTTTGTTGGCATATGCAAATATTTACACTTACGATCCTTTGGCTGTGCTTGGAGCCGGTGGTAATTTTTACAATAAGGAAGGCAAATTTCTTGCGGTTAGAAAAATTGATGATGGCTTTGAATATTATGGTTGGGTGCGACTGTCGCTCAAATCTGCTTACCCTCCATTTATTGATATAACAATTCACGACTATGCTTTTAATAATGCTGCAAACGAATTGATAAGCGCCGGCGAAACAGGACAAGATTGTAATCCGCCGTTCCAATTATTGCCAGTCGCTTTATCCCCTACAACAGAAACACTTAAATGGCAGCCCGTTACAGGTGCTGAAAAATATAAGATCAAATACCGCCAGCAGGGTGTAGCTGCATGGACGAGTGTTTTGGTTGATGCTCCTAAAAAAAGTAAAAAGCTCACAGGATTAACTTGTGAAATGGATTATGAATGGAAGATCGCTTCGAGCTGCAATGGCGGGGCAACATTTTCGGCATTTAGCGATGTAAAAACTTTTACCACTGCAGAATGCCGGATGGAAGAAGATGAATTGGCCCAGAACGAAATTTATTTATATCCCAACCCGGTGAATTCTATGCTTCATATCGATGGAGAAGAATTATCTGAGCCGGTTGAAATTAAAATTATTGATATGAATAATAAATTGGTAATGGAAAAAATTGTTGAAATGGGCGAAATGATATCTGCTGACGTTTCAATGCTTCCGCCAGGTGTTTATATTGTTTCAATAATCGGCGAAAAGACCTATTTAAATAAAAAAATAATAAAACAGTAATTTATTAGCTGGAAAACACATATAGATTAGATTCATGAATCCATCCATTGGGTAAATCGAATACTATTGTTGTCGGCATCCCTAATATACATTTCCCTGTTACCCCAGCTTTGATCTGTGGGGCTCAGATCGATCTCCACTCCTTTCGATAAAAATTCTTTGTGCAAAGCATCAACATCATCAACAATGAATACGACGGCATTTCCCGGAACGCCATCTTCCGGAAAAGAGGATAGATGCAATCGAATATCGTCACGAACCAAGCCCATATAACATGGTCCCTCTATACCAAAAGGCTGATATGCGAATTCCTTTTCAAATCCGAGTTTATCGCAATAAAATATTTCTGCAGCCGCCGGATCTGAAATATGTAAAAGTGGGATGGCTGTTTTTATCATATGCGCAACATAATAAAATATCAGGGATCTAAAGTAGATTTATTTTTTTCATAATCCCATCCTCCATAACTTTTTGTCCAACCTTTGGTTTTATATCTATACCAAAAGTGCAATAACAAACTAAAAACCAGTACTACTACCAAAATAATCCAAAACAAAGCGCTTCTCCAAAAAAAGTAAATAAGAATACTTAAAACGAGATATTTTAAAACCCTAAACCAAATTGGCTGAGATCGTTTTGAAAAAGCAACTTCAATTTCACGTTTTATGGTTCTAACCCAAGTCATTGATTTCAATCTCTAAATTTTTGGTGGACCATTCGTTCGTTTACTTCATATTGTGTGAATAAAAGAAAATACCACCTTGTCGGATTTTCAGCTCGCTCCTTACTAAGGTTCGTTCGTCAAAGTTAATTTTTTCTCTGTTCCCCAACAGTCTTCTGCAATGGACTGGGAGTACAGTAACTATTTATCTGTCTTTTCTGGCAAAGAAAATAAGATCCCAGCCGAACCAATAATGCCTTTTTTGTGAAGAGGATCCGGATAACGGTCCATGAGAGAGAATGAAGATGTGAGGTCTATTAAATATTTTGAATTTACAAAAAAAGCTGCTCGTTTCATGTTATATTTAACAGCACCTCCGGCAGCAAATGAAAAATCAACACCATTAAAAATATTAATGTTGGTTTCAATTCCTGATGAAAGAATAAAATTTATTTTACCCGAGCCAATGTAATAATTGGCTAGGAGAGGAATAGACATAACAGTAAACCCCTGAGTAATCGAATAATAGTCAACTAACACCAACGAATCTGTGGCAAGATCGTAATACTCTGTTATTTTTTTTAATTCATAACTTACTGCATAAAAAGAAAACCCTGTTTCTAATCCAAAATCATTTAAATAATGTATGGTCAATGGAATTGCATATTGAGTATGTAATCTCGAGTTAGAATATGTATTTGTTGTTACGTATTTGTAAGGATCTAGCTCCAATGTTTCTTCATACAAATAATCAAATTGGAAAGAAGCGAACCCTACACCTACACCTACAGAGACCTGGGCGTTGGCTGCACTTGAGAAAATTATACCGGCATATAAAATAGATGCAATTTTTTTTTGTATGAACTTTCGTTTAAACATGAATGAATTTTTCACACTTACAATCTGTCACTCATTACCGGTTTATTTCAAGTCAAGAAGCCGGTTAGCAGTAGGCAGCTCCGCAAACATAGCAAATCTTTCAACCCTCTATACCCGCTTCCTCCACCACCTCCACTTCCACTTTCAAATTTTTAATAATAAACAACTGCCGCTCAGGGGTATTTTTCCCCATATAATACTCGAGTGTATTCTGAATAGTTTGTTCCTTGCCAACAATTACGGGATCCAATCGAATTTGTTCGCCAATAAATCCTGCAAATTCATCGGGACTGATCTCACCCAATCCTTTAAACCTGGTGATCTCAGGTTTTGATCCCAGTTTGTTAATCGCATTTTGTTTTTCTGCTTCGCTATAACAATAAAGCGTTTCCTTTTTATTCCTGACCCTGAATAAAGGTGTTTGCAAAATATATAAATGACCGTTCTTTACAACATCGGGAAAAAATTGAAGAAAGAATGTGAGCAATAATAATCGAATATGCATGCCATCAACGTCAGCATCAGTTGCCACTACAATTTTATTATATCGCAATCCTTCGATTCCGTCTTCAATATTTAATGCATGCTGCAATAAATTAAATTCTTCATTTTCATATACCACTTTTTTTGTCAGGCCGTACACATTAAGCGGTTTTCCTTTTAATGAGAAAACGGCCTGGGTCTCAACATCGCGGGCCTTTGTTATTGAACCACTGGCGCTGTCGCCTTCAGTAATAAATAAAGTAGATTCATTTGATTTCTCATGTTTATCTTCCCCGTAATGAAACCGGCAGTCGCGTAATTTTTTATTGTGGAGGTTTGCTTTTTTAGCACGTTCATTCGCCAGCTTTTTAATTCCGGCAATATCTTTTCTCTCCCTTTCACTTTGCAATATCCTTTTTAATAAAGCATCGGCCGTTGCGGGATTTTTATGCAGATAATCGTCCAGCTCCTTCTTTAAAAAATCAACAACAAAACTTTTAACCGACACTTTCCCATCCGGCGACATACTTATTGAGCCGAGCTTTGTTTTTGTTTGCGATTCAAAAACAGGTTCCTGTACACGTATGGCAACTGCGGCAACAACTGCCTGGCGAATGTCGGAAGCATCAAAATCTTTTTTATAAAATTCACGCACCGTTTTAATTATCCCTTCGCGAAATGCTGCCAGATGCGTTCCTCCCTGAGTTGTGTTCTGACCATTTACAAAAGAATAATACTCTTCGCTATATTCATTGGCATGCGATATTGCGATCTCGATATCATCTCCTTTTAAATGAATGATCGGGTACCGCAATTCATCTTCATTGGTTTTTCTTTTTAACAGATCGAGCAAGCCATTTTGAGAAAAATATTTTTGTCCGTTATAGTTTATGGTTAACCCGGTATTTAGAAAAACATAATTCCATAATTGGTTGTCGAGATATTCGGGAATAAAATGAAAATTTTTAAAGATGGCGTTGTCAGGTATAAAAGTTACGAGTGTGCCATCGCGTTCATTTGTTTTTTGTAATGGATTATCTTTTTTCAGGATGCCCTTTTCAAATTCGGCAAATTTCATTTTTCCATCCCTGAATGCTTCCACCCTGAAATAATTACTCAGCGCATTAACTGCTTTTGTTCCTACACCATTTAACCCGACAGATTTTTGAAATGCAGCAGTATCGTATTTCGCTCCTGTATTCATTATGCTGACGCATTCAATTACTTTTCCAAGCGGTATACCACGACCATAATCACGCACGGTAACCTGGTATTTTTCGATGGTGACATCGATCTTTTTTCCGTATCCCATCATGAATTCATCAATTGAATTATCTATGGTTTCTTTTACCAAAATATAGATCCCATCGTCGGGCGATGAGCCATCACCCAACTTCCCGATATACATCCCCGGCCGCATCCGCATATGCTCTATCCAGTCGAGGGTGCGCACATGCTCTTCAGAATAATTGTAATTTGTGTTCGCCATGCTGCGAAAATAATTTATTATGGATTGTAAACGACCCACAGATATGCACAGTTGGGGTTGCCACGGATTTCACAGATGGACACGGATGGGTTTTCAAAAAATAATTGCCACGGATTGCACAGATAGACACAGATGGGTTTATAAAATTTTTTGCCACTGATTTCACAAATTTACACGGATATATTTTCAAATATGTTTGGTAATTTGCATTCGGATTTAAGCAGCAGGAAAATGAAAACAACATTTAATTCTATCCACTTTACAACAATATTATTCGGAATTATTTTTTGCGGCTGCACAAGGATCTATTATTCACCCACTGCGCAGAATGTTCCATTTTTATCTGAACAAAATGAAATTCGTATAGTCGGATCTCAGAGCTCAAATGAATGTATTGCATTCGATATCCAGGCCAGTTATTCTCCCATTTACCATTTGGGAATCATGGTAAATACAAGTTGGTGTGCATCTACCGGAGGAGATGTTTTCAGGCAGGGCAACCCTGATACAGGTCATTTAATTGAAGGCGGAGCCGGATATTATTTCAGATTGGATGAATCATCACTTGCAGAATGTTACGCAGGTTTTGGTAGTGGATCTTTAAACTACCAATGGTCGTCCGACACAGTAGCAGACATAAAATTCAACAGGATATTTATTCAACCAGCCTTCGGATTTAAAAAGGATGTTTTTGAAATAGGTTTTTCCGGGAGGTTGTCAATTGTGGATTATACCAACATCGATGAAATGCAATCGCTCAATTCTTACAGCAATTATTTCGGCACACCTCAAACAAATCAGGCTTACATTTTCATTGAACCTGCAATTACTGCACGATTGGGATTCAGGGCAATGAAACTTCAGTTCCAATATCAAAAAGCTTATAAAATTGGAGGCACAACACTTTCATACAGTAATTACAACATGATTTTTGGTGCGATAATGTCTCCGTCAGAATTTTTCAAGCGTGAAGATGAGAATTCGAGATAAATTCCTTATCGGTCCGATGTCCCGGCCGGGAGACGGGCGCACCGGCCAAAACGAGTATCAAAAGCTTTATTGGGCTCCGAAATTAGATCTTTTTTAATCCGCTAAATCAGCGTTATCCCCGCTTGCCTGCCGGCAAAGGCAGGTTCCTGTATTTATTTCGAGCATTACGAAATCCGTTGATCACAAAAGATCATTCGCCAAATTCGCCAACTCGCTCCTCTCCCCTTTTTGCAAGGTTATAACAGAACACATCGAATGATTTTTGATCTTATCAATTAAATAACTCAAACCATTGCTATGTGAATCAAGATAAGGTGTGTCGATCTGATTGATATCGCCGGTAAAAAGGATCTTGGTATTTTCTCCTGCCCTTGTGATAATTGTTTTCACCTCGAGTGGTGTAAGATTCTGTGCTTCATCAATAATAAAGAATATGTTGGAAATTGACCGACCACGAATATAAGCCAGCGGCTGAATGACCAATTTCTCCTGCTCTATCATTTGCGCAATTGCCTTATACTCGCTGTCGTTGGGCTCGAACTGGTGCTGGATCATTTTTAAATTATCCCACAACGGCTCCATATATGGATTTAATTTGGATTTGATATCGCCGGGTAAATAGCCGATATCCTTATTATTTAATGGGATGATGGGCCTTGCTAAAAATATCTGTTTATAATTTCGTCTTTGTTCAAGTGCACTTGCCAGGGCAAGCAATGTTTTTCCTGTTCCACTTTGCCCCTGTAGGGCGATCAATTTCACATCGGGGTTTAATAGCACATTCAATGCAAAAACCTGTTCGGCATTTCGTGGCTTTATTCCGTATGCACTCGATTTATTTATTCTTTGAAAAACTTTGTCGGAAGAATTATAACTTGCAAGAACGGAACTACTACCATTCTTCAAAATAAAACATTGATTGGCAAATGGTTCTTCCTGTAATATTTTTTTAAAGCCGATAAATCCGTCGCTATATATTTTATCGATCGTATCATGATCTATTCCTTCTATCGTTTCGATCGGTTCCTTTAAAAAATCGGGATCCTCAATCTTATCATTTTTATAATCCTCAGCCAGGAGCCCCAGTGACTTCGCTTTGAGGCGGAGGTTGATATCTTTGGTAACAAGTACTACTTTGTGTTCCGGATGTTTCTTTTTCACCACTAGTGCGGTGTTTAAAATTTTATGATCGGGTTTTTCTTCACCGAAGATCTCTTCAGCATTTACACCGTTGTGTTCATACATCATCACGATCATCCTGCCGGTGCTCCTACCATTTATGGGGCGCCATTCTTCGAGTGTTACCTCCTTTGATTTTGCATCAAGAAAGCGGATGAACTCCCTTGCTTCGAAGTTTATTGTTTCATTCCCCTTTTTGAAGTTATCGAGTTCTTCCAGCACTGTTATTGGAATAACCACGTCGTGTTCTTCGAAATTATTTACTGAGTTGTGGTCGTGTAAGATTACTGATGTGTCGAGAATGAAAATTTTTCTTTCTTTCTGCAGAGTTTCCTTCTTTTTCAGAGCCATATCGAATTGTTGAGCCGAAAATACAGTGTATTATATTGGCAGAAGTAGCTGATGTAAACAAACTTGTGGATAATTGTAGTTAAATAGATACAACGGCAGGAGTATCAAGTATCAGGTATCAGGTATCAGGTATCAGGTATCAGGAAAGAAATATAAATAACGTACAGGGATCAAACTCATTACTCATTACTCATTACTCATTACTCATTACTCATTACTCATTACTCATTACCCATTATCTTTCCACGATCAGTGCGCTTGCTTCTCCGCCGCCGATACATAATGTAGCCAGGCCTTTTTTTGCATCCCTGTTTTTCATAGCATA
>JBIOHA010000111.1:0-8592 GCA_044448625.1 Chitinophagales bacterium
ATAGTGGAGGAGGCATTTAAAAGAAATATTCCCTATATCCGTTTGAACAGGCGATCGCTGGTGCAATTGGGATGGGGCGTTAACCAAAGGAGAATTCAGGCTACGATTGCGAGCACCACTTCTGATATTGCAGTTGAAATTGCATGCGATAAAGAAGAAACGAAAAATTTATTGCAGCAATTAAATATTCCTGTTGCAAAAGGCGGTTCTGCTTTTGATCTGGATGATCTTGAAAGAATAATTAATAAGATCGGTTATCCGATAGTGATAAAACCAATTGATGGAAATCACGGTCGCGGTTCGACAATGAATATTAAAAATTGGGAAGAAGCTGTTGCGGCATTAAAAAAATCAAAAGAAATTTCGCGGTGGGCAATAGTTGAACAATATGTAACAGGTTATGATTATCGCCTGCTCGTAATTAATTATAAATTTATTTCTGCAGCCATGAGAAAACCGGCAGCAGTTACCGGCAACGGAAAAAACACCATCAAAGAATTAATTGATGAAGTAAATAAAGATCCGCGACGCGGCTACGGACATGAAAATGTTTTAACATCAATTAAATTGGATGATCATACACTGAGGTTGTTGGAAAAAGAAGGATTAACAGAAGATTCAATTCCAAAAGCCGGGGAAGAAATATTTTTAAAATCCACAGCGAATTTATCCACCGGTGGAACTGCCACCGATGTTACTGAAACCGTGCATCCCAATAATATTTTTACTGCTGAAAGAATTGCACGTGTAATAGGATTGGATATTTGCGGAATAGATATTATGAGCCCTGATATTTCTGTGCCGATGGCCGAAAATCGCGGTGTTGTTTTGGAGGTGAATGCCGCTCCCGGATTCAGAATGCATCTTGCACCAAGTGAGGGTATTGGAAGAAATGTTGCTGAGCCGGTGGTTGATATGTTGTTTCCTGCAGGATCACAGGGGCGAATTCCCATTGTAGCCATTACCGGAACAAATGGAAAAACCACCACCACCCGTTTATGCGCACATATTGCAAAAACGATGGGATATAAAGTTGGCTTTACCACCAGCGATGGCATTTATATTCAAAACCGCATGCTCGAAAAAGGCGATTGCACCGGGCCCGTTTCTGCAAAATTTGTATTGATGGATCCCACTGTTGAATATGCTGTGCTCGAAAGCGCCCGCGGCGGCATGTTAAAAGCGGGATTGGCATTTGATAAATGCGATTATGCAATCGTAACTAATGTAACCTCCGACCATCTCGGATTAAAAGATATTGAAACAATTGAAGAGCTGGCAAAAGTAAAATCCGTTTTACCTGAAACGGTACATAAAAACGGTTTTGCCATTTTAAATGCCGACGATGATCTTGTGTATAAAATGCGCAACGGTCTTGATTGCAAGGTGGCTTTTTTCAGTATGGATGAAAATAATCCCCGCATTAAAGAACATTGCGACAAAGGTGGAACATGTGCTGTTTTGGAAAATGGATTTGTTACCATTTTAAAAGGCAACTGGAAATTGAGGGTAGAGAAAGTGGTAAATATTCCGCTCACCTTCGATGGCAAGGCAATATTTATGATCCAGAATATTTTGCCCGCCACTTTATGCGCCTATTTACAAAATTTCAAGCTCGAAGAAATTAAGGTCGCATTGCAAACATTTATTCCCGGCCCGCAAATCACGCCCGGCAGAATGAATGTATTTAAATTTAAAAATTTTGAAGTGCTCGTCGATTACGCTCACAACCCCGATGGATTTAACGCGATCTCACGATATCTCGAAAAAGTGGACATGAAACCCAAGGTTGGATTAATTGCTGCTGCCGGCGATCGCCGCGATGATGATATCCGCGAACTCGGAAGAATTGCAGCAAGAACATTTGATGAAATTGTAATTCGCCAGGACAAAAATCTCCGCGGCCGCACCGATATCGAAATAATGAATTTATTAAAAGAAGGCATCCACGAAATTAAACCCGAGCTCGATGTGTATTGCGTCAACCCTGAAAAAGAATCCATCAAATACGTAATTGAAAATGCAAAAAAGGGAAGTCATATCACAATATGCTCAGACGTAATCGCCGAAGCCCTGGATTTAATTATGCAGTACAAAGAAAAAGATGACCAATTTGAATTTCATATGGAGGAGATACCGAGTGTGGTGAAAGATTAAAAATAAATTTCACACAGAGGCCACAGAGTGAAATGTCAAACATAGTTCAAGTCACCACCATGGTTCAAGCATCCTCGCTTGGACCTCGTGCAAGTGTTTCGGAACTTTCCAATAAGACTTATATTAGATCCGTAATACAATATAAAATTTTATCTTTATTTTTATCATTATTCATCAAACAAAAACATTAACATGAATCCACTAAAATTTACCTCATTAATTATTCTTGCATTATTATCAAATACCCTAGTCGCACAAGAAGGTGAACTTGATATTTCATTCTCTGGTGATGGTATCCTGGCCATTAATAGTTTTTTTGGCTATTCTGCAACAGAGGCAAGGTCGTCGGTTGGAACGCCTGATCATAAAATTTATATCGCAGGTCAGGGACATAATGGTGCAACAAACAATGATTTAATTCTTTTAAGAGTACTGGATGATGGAACACCGGATACAACATTTAATGAAACAGGATATACCACTTATAATTACGGGGGTTACGCATATGAAGAAGTAACTTCTGTTTGTTTGCAGGATGACGGAAAAATAATTGTTGCTGGCAGCACCTATTATGAAGATTCGGAACTAGATGAAATTCTTTTCGTGCGCTTTAATCCTGATGGAACAATTGATGAAAGTTTTGGTGATGCCGGTGTTGTTATCATGGACCTTTCCAGCGAGAACGATATTATCGCTGATATGCTTATCGACGAAACAGGACGAATCATTGCCATTGCTTCTATTGGTCCGAATTCAAATTCTTATGCTGCAATTATGCGCTTACTCGATGACGGCAGTTTCGATGATACATTTGGAACGGATGGTATAACCATAACAGAGATCGGAACAGAGTATACCTTTCCCCTTTCCCTCGTTGTTCAGCCTGATGGAAAATATGTTGTTGGAGGCAATGAAAATAATGGCGACGAAAATGATGTATTGGTAATGCGTTATCTCAATAATGGAACTTTGGATGATTCATTTGGAATCGACGGTGTTGCGACAAATGAAATATCAGGAAGCCAGACTATTCGTTCTATTGCTTTGCAATCAGATGGAAAGATCGTAGGAGCATATATTGCAAATAATTATTCAATCAGTGCGATACGATTCGATACAGATGGAAATTTGGATGCTACATTTGGCGATGCAGGAGCAATTGTTGTCGATTATTCAGGATTGGGAAATGTATTCGGCCCCGACCTCATCGTTCAACCAGATGATAAAATTGTAATATGCTCCGCTTTATCTGATTTTCTCAACGTATCGCGGTTATTACCTGACGGTGATTTTGATACTGACTTTGCGTTTGGAGGTACTTATCTCGACAACCTTATGCTAAGCCTCCCCTATCCTACCGATATTATTTTACAACCCGATGGAAAAATTTTGGTCACGGGTGATTTTGCTTATATCGGTTCGGGTTCCGATTTTATGGTGCTCCGTTTTATCAGCGGACTTGATATTACAAGTACCGATCTTCAAAGCAATGATGAGTCCCTGTTAATTTATCCCAATCCTGTTGGAGAATCAGCAATTATAAATTTCCAACTCATTGAAGATGAGCAATTACATATTATACTAAAGGATATCAACGGAAACCAGATCCAGGATTTTGGCTATTGCAATTTTTCAAAAGGCGAGACTGAAAAATTATTGAATTTTAATACATCCATCGCAGCCGGCATTTATTTTTTAAGTTTCGAGAATGTAATTTCCAGTGTAAATGTTAAAATTGTGAAACTTTAAACCCAATCATAATTCAAGTCTCCATGGTTCAAGCGTCCTCGCTCGGCCCACATCTGCTAATTTGCTATTCTGCTAATTTGCCAATCACCCCCAATTTCAATTCCTGCCCGATTTTTCTTAGCTTTGAATAAAACTATCACTATGAAAAAGATCTACATTATTATTTTGGGTGTTTTTATTTGTATCAATCTAAGCGCCCAGGTTCCAGAAACACATATGGCCCTTGTTAACCCGAAAACCGCTACCTGGTGCGAACCATGCGGTGAGTGGGGTGTTGAATCAACCGAACTTATGTTTGGAGAAAATATGGACAAAGCGGTTTTTATTGAGCTCCATAATTCAGATGATATGTCGAATACTTTCGACACAGAAATACTTTCTAATTTCCCTTATGCAGCGTATACACCTGCATGGTATGTTGATGGCCATGATGCTACTTATCATACCGATCTGGGTCAGGTAATTGTTTATACTGAAAGCAATGTAAAAGATGCCGTTGATTCTACTTATGCTATTCCTCCGGTTGTTAACAGCAATTTTGATTTTACACTTGTGGGCGATCTGCTTACAGTAAATACCACAACAAAATTCTTTCAGTCTGCAGACGGAGATTATTATCTTGCCATGTATGTAGTTGAAGATGATGTTGATGAAGATCAGGATGGAGCTGCTGCTTCTTATCGCCACGATTTTACATTAAGAACCGGCATGACAGCATCAGAAACTTATGGCGAATTAATATCAAGCGGAGCTGTAGCTTCCGGTGCTGAATTCACAAAAACATATTCCGTTACACTTGATGCCGAATGGATACCATCGCATATCTGGCTCGCTGCTGTCATCTGGCAAAAAGTGGGATCAGATTTTATTTATATCAACGCATATACTGATTATGGCAGACTTGCTGTTGGTGTAAATGAAATTCCTGTTGTTGATCTGGGCATAACGCTCACAACAAATCCTGCCAATGCATTTACCCAGGCACAATTAAATGCAGGTGAGTATATCAACAACGTTGCAATGCATTTAACCGATTTACAGGGACGGGAGATCAAACAACTTTACAATGGTTCATTAACAGAAGGTCAAAATTTAATTGACATTGATGTTCGCGATCTTGCTTCCGGCATTTACCTGATACAAACTGTTGCAGATAATAACAGCTTTACAAACAAACTTGTAGTAATTAAATAAAACTAATTTCACTTAATAAAAAAAGGCGGAAATATCTCCGTCTTTTTTTATTCTCCATGGTTCAAGCGTCCTCGCTCGTTGCTAATCAAATAAAAGAATTTATTTTCACACAGAGGCCACAGAGACCACAGAGTTAAATGTCAAACATGGTTCAAGCGTCCTCGCTTGGACCAAATCTGGTAATCTGCAAATCTGCTAATTTGCCAATCACCTTCACCACCACCTAAAAACAACTCCCGGCAAATAACTTTCAATCTCCTTCTTCTGATTGATCTCCACTTCATTATTCATTGCATCGCATTGTATCAATTTCAGATTTTTTAAATACCTGATGGAAGGCGGCATTTTTAATATTTGTTGCGGGTTGATATAAAGCGAAGTGAGTGTTGTCCAATCGCCAACATTTTCGGGCAATAATAATTTCGTATCGGCGATATATAATTTTTCAATTGTAGAATTTGCTATTTCTCCGGGCAGCGTATATTTAAAATCGTCGTCGCCATAATTGCTGTTTATGACGAGGGTTTTAATATTTTTCAATGCGCCTATTCCGCTGAGTTTTTCAGTCTCGCGAATGGTGAGGTAATGAAGGTTTTTGCAGATAGCTATTTTAGGAAATACTTTTTCAAGGTCAATATGTTCCGAATAAATATGGAGTATACCAAGGTTATTCAGTTGTGCGATAGTAACCGGAAGATCGTTGATCCCTGAATAGCTGAGATATAATTCACTTAAATTGGTTAATGCACCAATTTCGTCGGGCAATTGGAGCAAATGCGTACAATAGGTTAGTTTTAATTTTTTTAAATGTTGTAATTTATTGATCGCAACAGGCAAAGTTTTTAAATTGCTGCTATAACTCAGGTCGAGCACTGTCAGTTTTTCCAATTTTCCTATTGCATCGGGAACAGTTTCATAGCTGTTCATATATAAATTCAGTATCCGCAATTCCTTTAAATCAAATAATTTTTCCGGGATGATCTTTAATTCATCGCGGCTGAACATAAGTTTTCTCAAATTCTTACATTGGTACACTTCATCAGGAATTTCTTTTAACCCCTGCTGGTCGTAGATCAATTGCATTTTTTGAAGCGGGTCGGTAATTTCATTTTTAAATCGTGCCGCAGGATCGGTGAGTTCCAGGATGCTATCCTCAACCCACCATTCAATAAAATCATAAAAATTCCATTGTCTGCCTTTGGTGTTGCATGGATTTAAATAATCGTCCTCCTGTAAAAACCAGACAGTTCCTGATTGCTCACCATTCACTACCAAAAAATAATATCCGGCGCAACCGTATTCGCATAATAAAATAATTCCAGTCACTCGTTCAGGCAACGGGATGGTTTTATATTCATCATCTTCATACGATTCGTTGATATTGATGAGCGCTTCCACTTCTTTTGTGCTTACTGGAAATGGGGCGAAGTATTTTTTCAATTCATCTTTTTCGTGCACCGGATTAATATTCTCCCATACAACATTATCCTCTTCATCATCAGTATAATAATATTCCATTGCATCTTCCACTGCTTTATCGAAATTGTATAAACCATAAAACGGTCCGGCACCACCGTTGCTAATGGTATTGAGATATGACCTGTAATCACCCGGTAACCGAACCCCTGCATTTTTCTCAAACTCCTGCAATACTTTTTCTTCTACTGCAGGATAAATCGTATACTGATGCCCCGCTGAACCAAATATGGTTCGCGAATGGTCGAGCTTAATTAAATCATCGAGCCGCAGTTTTATTTTCTCAATACGTGAAAGGGGCATGGAAAAAGTTTGTGTAAAATTAAAATGTTTCTGGCGTTAGATGGTAGCAAAATAAATGCAGGAACCTGTCTTTGCCGGCAAGCAGGCGCTGATGACGCTGATCAGATGGATTAAAATAGAACTTTTATTAAATGTAATAATAAAAAAATACTGAAATTAAATAATTTCCTTTGCGTCTCTGCCCTTTGCGACTTTGCGTGAAACCGGCTGTTAAATAAAAAATAATGAAATAAGACCTGTCACAACGCGACAGGCCTTGATCTTAATTATTTAGCACTACTTATTTTATTTTAACAAATTGTTCCGCGTGATCATTTATTTTCACGAAATATATTCCAGCAGGTAATTCATTTATATTTATTGAAATTGAATTTATTCCTGGTATCAATTCTTTTGATTCAGTATTAACTATTTCACCTGTTGCATTTGCAATTTCCAAAAACGTGGATGCATTTTCTGCAATATTATAATTTACGGTAATGATATCAACTGCCGGATTTGGAAAAATGGTGAAGCCGGATGGTTCTTCAGTTGTTAAATCTTCTTCCTCCATTTCACGCGGTAATAAGCCGGTTATTTTTGTGTAGAAACAATCGTATCCACCATAAGATGTTACGGTGAAGGTTTCACCAAGGGTCATCGATTCTTTAAATCCACCCGTCAATAAAATATTTCCTAATTTATCATAACCAATTTCCTGAGGCGTTGTAAATGCATCCGATCCCATTGAAAATGTTTGGAGGCCCGCACCTGTTGCAGGATCAATTTTCACGATCATGCCATCCACTTCTACATCACCGTTATATAAGATCAGGTCGTCGTAACTTGCAGAGGTTTCATAGCCGCCACATACCAACAATAAATCGCGTGATACCACCTGTATGTCATGGAAAAAACTATTGTCAGCACATTCCACCTGATTGATCCATAACACGGAACCATCTACATTCCTGATCTTGGCAACGTATGCATTTGTATTAAATCCACCCGTAGAAATAGTAAAACCGCCAAATGTCATTTCATATTGAAATTGTCCGGCAATATATAAGTTCCCATTTTTATCAGCATCCATCGACCAGGCAAATGCGCCATAGAATCCATTTTCATCAACGGCCCAAACAGGAACACCAACATTGCTGAGTTTGGTAAAAAACATATGCGGATTGCCATCAAATAATTCAAACGGGCCAATATTTATATCGCCATAATAAATGCCGCCCATATAAACATTTTGATTTTTATCAACTTCTACTTCAGTTCCAAAACTATAAGCACTTACAGAAACATTTATGGATTTGCGCATCCATATCTCAGTACCAGTTGAATTATATCTAGCCGCAGTAGCAACAGCTTCTCCATAACCAGGAAATGTACTCCCTGCAAAATTTACGGTGCTGGAGATAGTCCCTGAAACATATACATTACCATCCTTATCGGCAGCAACACTTCCGAAGTTATCACCGGTTGTACCGCCGCATACTTTCACCCAATTTAATATGCCATCAAATGATATGGAAGCAACAAATGCATCAGAATATCCTGCGCTATATATTTCAGTGCCCAATATATTCATAGTGGTGCTGAAATAACCACAGATCAGGAGACCGCCGGTTGGATCTATTTCAATATCCAGCGCACCATCCTCATTCATTCCCCCGCATTGAATTGCCATTGTGCAGGTACCAAATTTATTTATTTTAGTAAGTAAAAAAT
>JBIOHA010000112.1:0-8517 GCA_044448625.1 Chitinophagales bacterium
AAATTATTATTTTGTATAAATGTGGTGCTGTCTTCAAAACATGCAGTAACTGAAACATCTTCAATAAATACATATGCTGTCTTGAATTCATCCTCAATTGTATCTCCCACTACCATTTCCAGATCAGTTGAGGCATTGTTGTAAAAATTGCCGATCGTGAGCCATTTCTCACCCCCAGTGGCTTCATATATTCCTGAAACAATTTGCCATGAGGAAGTATCATTAAAAAATTGTCCCGCAGGGTTTTGGATCTGTGGGGTAACGGGCAAACTGACATAGGTCCCGAAATCAAATAATCTATCAATTGAAAAATATGCACCGATCTTATCAGTTGTCAGATATAGAGAAGGATATCCTTCAACGTTATAACCGGGATTTACATAGAATTCAACTTCATAACAGACACCTTCTTTCAAACCCTGCCCGCTTAATTCCACCTGAATATATTCCCTGTAATTTTCCACTTCGAGGGTAAATAAAATAATTCCACAATAAGCTTCACCCGATCTCGCAGGTTGGTAATCAGCCATATCACTTGCTGGTATACCAACATGCTCTACTGAACAAACATTAAAATAATCTGGTGTTGCATATGTAGGTGACATCCATTTATCCACCCAATAAAATATTTCTGCATCCATTCCTATACAACTATATTCATCCGGGCATTCCATAAAATCTTCCATGCCTGGATTTTGAACCAGGTTGATCTGACTAAATAAATTACTAAGGGAAGTCGTAAACATTAGGAAGCAAACGATTAGTATTTTCATTAATTTCAAATATAGAAAAAATAAGCAACTTTATTTTATTAATTTTATAAAAAATCTCCAGTAATGCGCAGTTGTATTCTCTTCCTCATATCTATCTGCACTTTTAGTAGTTCGAGGGCTCAAGACTTTAAATGGGCAAATGCATATGGTAATCTCTCCTATGATGATGGTTTCTCAATTGCGATCGACCAATTTGGGAACGTCTATTGTGCAGGGAGATTTGTTGACACGGTTGATTTTGATCCTGGTCCCGGTACTTTTAACCTGATCGGTAATGGAAGTTGGGATATGTTTATAACGAAATTAGATAATAGTGGCAATTTGATTTGGGCAATCAGTTTCGGTAGTGAGTTCTTGGATGATTGGATAAGTATTACGATAGATGATGAAAATAACCTGATAATGACAGGTACTTTTACCGGTACGGTTGATTTTGATCCAGGACCCGATGTATTTAATTTAATTGCAGCTCCGGCTCCTGATATTTTTGTTTTAAAACTCGATGCTGAAAGTAATTTTATCAATGCCGTGCGAATTGGAGGTATTACTCCACTGACTGATATAGGTGTTTCGATAAGTCATGATACAAGCGAAAATATTTATGTGACAGGTTGGTTTGAACTGATAGCTGACTTTGATCCAGGACCGGGAATTTATACACTTACCTCAAATGGTGAAAGGGATATTTATATTTTGAAACTTGATAAAGATCTGAATTTTATATGGGCAAAAAATTTTGGATCAGATGAATTTGGCGACTCTGGTTATTCAATTTTTATCGATGACTCCCAGAATATTTTAGTTACCGGATATTATACCGACACGGTAGACTTTGATCCCGGACCTGATGTTTACCTACTTACTCCTTTTGGTAGTGATTACGAGCACAATACTTTCATACTAAAACTTGATAAGGATGGAAATTTTATTTTGGCAAAAGCTATGGGTGGCCGTTTGTATGATTGCGGATATTCAATCATTGCGGATCATGCTGAGAATATTTATACCTGTGGTTATTTTAATGATACAGCAGACTTTGACCCAGGACCTGACATTTATAATTTAGTTTCTTTTAACGAGGACCAAGATATTTTTGTTTGCAAACTTAGCAGTGGTGGAGATTTTATATGGGCAAAACGTTTTGGGGGTGAATTTATTGAATATGCTTTTGCAATCGTAGCTGATGATACCGGAAATATTTACATCACTGGTGAATATTGGGAAACAGTTGATTTTGATCCGGGACCCGGTGTTTACGAATTAACAGATGAAAATGGGTCAAACGCTTTTATTGTTAAACTGAATAGCGATGGTGAATTTTTATGGGTGAAAGAAATTGAAAATGGAAAATATGATGACGGCAGGGATTTATGTCTCGATAACACCGGCGCAATTTATTGGACGGGTTCATTCGGACAGACTGCAGATTTTGATCCGGGGGATGGTGTATATGAATTAACATCATTTATGACCAACCCAAATGATGGACATTGTGATATATTTATTATGAAACTCGGTACTTGCGGATTGGTAAATATTCAACCTACTGACGCAAATTCATTTATTGGGGGTGATGCAATGTTCGTTGCCTATTCATTTGATCCCCTCGCATCTTATCAATGGCAGGAAGATACCGGTACTGGTTTTATAAATCTAATAGATGGGGGAATTTATAATGGTGCCACAAATGATACATTAATTATAACTGGGCTTACTTTAGATATGGATCATTATAAATACCGAAGTATAATTAATGACCAACCATGTTCTGATACAAGTTATTCAGCTCTATTGACAGTAAATGATTATAATTTCATTTCTGAACCAATCTTTGATGGTGTTGAAGTTTTTCCTAATCCATCAAACGGAATATTTACGATTGCAGGAATTGGAAACCTCCATATTTATAATACCATTGGAGAATTAGTTTATTCATCAAATCTAACTGAATTGAGATCACAAGTGAATTTGGTTGGGAATGGACAAGGCATATATTTTCTTCAACTAATTAAAGATTATAAAACCCAGTCTGCCAAATTGTTTGTGTACTGGTGATGTGGCGATTCCCCACCAATTTAAACGCTATATTTTCTTTCTTCGCCGAGTAGAGATCGCCTCAACAATGAACCCAGCACTCAGAACACTGCACTCACCCTTGCATCCCTTCATATCGATGCTTCCATGCATAAATTCCCCAAATAGTAAAAACTGCTCCCTGCATCACAAATGAAAATGAGCTTATGAGATCAAATAACTTAAAATCTCTTGACCCCAGCAAGAACAAAATATTTGTAGTAATATATGGCAACACAGATATCAGCGTAAATAAATTCAACCAACGCGGATATTTTGAATAGGTGCTGATGAGCAGAATTGCAGGAAATGCCAGCATGAAGGTGCCCACATACATTTGAAAAGTAGTTTCCAGGCTCTCTACATTAGAATTGCCCGCCATGATCTCAAAATTGGTAACCATTATTAATCCCTGACTGATGGAAAAGATCGTAAATCCCCCGGCGGGTAAAACCTCCCTTTCATCTGCCAGTTTGATCGCCATTAATGATCCTGCAATAATGAGGAGTGCAGCAGCTAATTCAGAAAATAACAACATCCCGACAGGATAAACCGGCACCTCTGCCGAATAATCAGGTGGATAAAGAATGAATCCAAGAACGCCCATTGGGAAAACTAAAACGAATGAAACAAGAATACTTAGGGCAAGACGCTTTTTGGTTCTGGGGTCGTCTTTTGTGAGTCGTATCATAAATAGGAGGTTGGGTAATTCGTTACTAAATTAAAAAAATAAGGGAGATTGAAATTCTCAAACACTCAGAACCTGTCCGCATCAGACCCAGAACTTTAAACCCTTTGTAATCTCCCTTCGAATCTTCAACCCTTCTCCCTTCGATTCTTCAATCCTTCTCCCTTCGAATCTTCAACCTTCATCCTTCGAATCTTCAACTTTCTTACCTACCTTTGTCAGCCTTTTTAAAAAATGCCTTGTGATGAAAGATTTGAGGGAATATCAAATCCCATTTGTGGGCCTGAAGCTGGAAGTTCACCACTTCAATTTCGTTCTTGAAGAAGACTTTTTCGCTCATTTTGAAAATAGTCTCGTGAAGCAGGGAAAGGTTTTTATAGACCTGGCGTTTGATAAAAGGGACCGGTTATTCGTTCTTAATTTTGATGTTTCAGGTGCAATTGAAACTGATTGCGACCGTTGCGGGCAAATGTTCAGCCTTCCTATTCATGGAAATTATACCATTTATGTGAAAGTGGGGGACGAAAGAGAGGAGGATACAGACAATGAGGATGTGGTATGGATAGGCGAGGGTGATTCCATCCTCGAATTAAGTGAAATTATCTATGAATTTGTCCATTTATCTATCCCGATCAAAAAAACCCATCCCGACAGAAAAGATGGTAAACCCGGTTGCGACCCTGAAATATTAAAACTATTAGGAACTGAAGAAAGCGATGATGAGAAAAAAGAAATTGATCCCCGATGGGACATTTTAAATAATCTGAATTCAAATTAAAAACTAGAACAATGCCAAATCCAAAACGACGCCATTCAAAAACGAGAACACGTACTCGCAGAACACATCACGGTGCAGAAATGCCTCATGTTGTGAATTGTCCGAATTGTGGCGCAGCGGTTTTACGTCACCGCGTTTGTCCTGAATGCGGATCTTACAGGGGTAAAATCGCAATTGAAAAGAAAGCATAACTATTCAACGGCCAGAACATTCCGGCTGATTTTCCTCTCTGGTACAAACTATTTCAGGCATGAATAAACCACTTGCAGCTATAACCGGAGTTTTCGGTTATGTTCCCGAATACCGCCTTACAAATGCGGAACTCGAGAAAATGGTGGACACTTCCGACGAGTGGATCATGACAAGAACCGGTATCAAAGAACGCCGGATTCTAAAAGGTGAAGGATTAGCCACCAGCGATATGGCGGTGGAAGCGGTAAAAGGATTATTAGAGAAAACAGGAAACAAGGCTACCGATATTGAATTATTGATCGTAGCAACTACAACTCCTGATATGCAGTTTCCTGCAACAGCAAATATTACATGCGATAAATTAGGTTGCGGACATATTCTAAGTTTTGATATCAGTGCCGCATGCAGCGGATTTTTATACGCTCTTACCACAGGAGCGCAGTTCATTGAAACTGGTATGTTTAAAAAGGTGGTGGTAGTAGGATCGGATAAAATGTCGTCGATTATAAATTACAGCGATAGGACAACCTGTGTCATTTTTGGCGATGGTGCCGGAGCGGTGATGCTTGAACCTAATTACGAAGGTTTAGGAATTATTGATTCAGTTTTAAAAACAGATGGTTCGGGCCGCCAGTTTCTGCACCAGAAAGCGGGAGGATCATTAAAACCGGCAACGCATGCAACCGTAGATAGCATGGAGCATACCGTTTACCAGGAAGGAAAAACTGTATTCAAATTTGCAGTGAAAAATATGGCCGATGTTGCTGAAGAGATCATGAAGCGCAATAATTTAACAAGCGATGATATTGCCTGGCTCGTTCCACACCAGGCAAACCTCCGGATTATTGATGCCACAGCCGAGCGCATGGGTCTTTCGAAAGATAAAGTGATGGTAAATATCGAAAAATACGGAAACACAACGGCGGGAACACTTCCTCTTTGTTTATGGGAATGGGAACCGAAGTTAAAAAAAGGAGATAATATAGTTCTGGCGGCTTTCGGCGGTGGGTTTACCTGGGGTGCTACGCTGGTGAAGTGGGCATATAATTGATTGAGCAAAATTGAGCAAAATTGAACAAGATTTGTGGTTCATTAAATTACCAGATCTTGATCAATTTTGCTCAATAATAAAATGATTTTATGGCAAATACAGCAGATATAAAAAAAGGATTATGCATCGACCTGAACAATGATATTTGGCAGGTGGTGGATTTTCAGCACGTGAAACCCGGAAAGGGAAATGCATTCGTGCGCACCAAGATCAAAAGTCTCACAACAGGAAAGGTATTGGAAAACACTTTTCCTTCAGGGGCAACAATCAATACGGTTAGGGTGGAGCGCAGAACCTATCAATATCTTTATAAAGATGACACGGGTTATAATTTCATGAACAATGAAACTTTTGACCAGGTAACGCTTGATGAAGACATGGTAGAGGGAAAAGAATTTTTCAAGGAAGGGCAGGAAATAGATATTCTCTTTCATGCAGAAACAGAAAAACCCTTATTCTGCGAATTGCCTGCACATATCATTTTAGAAGTTACATTTGCAGAACAGGGGGTAAAAGGAAATACCGCCACCAATGCCTTTAAAAATGCAACAGTGGAAACTGGTGCCAATATCATGGTGCCAATGTTTGTTGACACAGGAGACATAATTAAGATAGACACACGTACTTTTGAATACATTGAACGAGTAAAATAACTTTTTATGGACTTTAAAGAAATTCAGGAGTTGATCAGGATGGTAAATAAAAATAACATCGCTGAACTCACCATTGAAAACCAGGATTTTAGAATTAAAATAAAAACTGCGCTTGCCGGTTCCGGTAATTTTCAAACTCAAATCATGCCGCCTGTTCAGCAACAGGTGATGCCGCAATTGCAACAAACAACCCAGGTTGAAAATCAGGTACAGCATAACAAAGAAGAAACTAAAACTGAAAGTACATCAGGAAATAATATTACCATCAAATCACCGATCGTTGGAACATTTTACCGCTCACCTGGTCCCGATAAAGATGTATTTGTAAAAGTTGGTGATGAGATCAGTGTTGGGACAAAACTCTGCATCATTGAAGCGATGAAATTATTTAATGAGATCGAAAGTGAAGTTGCAGGAAAGATCGTGAAAATTCTTGCTGATGACGCAAGTCCCGTTGAATATGATCAACCATTGTTTTTAATTGAGCCTAAATAAATGAGCGTCCGAAATTTCAGGACATCTAATTACATTTTATTTTAAAGCAGTTTGAATTAACAATTAAACTATTACCTGCACGTGGCCAAAGTATTACCAGTAAAGATGTTTAAAAAGATACTCATCGCAAACAGAGGTGAAATTGCGCTTAGAATAATTCGCACTGCGAAAGAAATGGGAATTAAAACTGTTGCCGTTTATTCTACAGCCGATAAAGAAAGTTTACCCGTACGTTTTGCTGATGAAGCGGTATGTATTGGTCCGCCATCATCAAAAGAATCTTATCTCAGCATTCCAAAAATAATGGCGGCAGCAGAAATTACAAATGCTGATGCCATACATCCCGGTTATGGTTTTTTAAGTGAGAACGATATGTTCTCTGAAATTTGCGCCAAATACGGAATTAAATTCATCGGCCCCACTCCTGATCAGATCCGCAAAATGGGCGATAAGATAACAGCTAAGGATACCATGAAAAAAGCGGGTGTTCCTGTTATTCCCGGAAGTGATGGATTGATAAAAGATATTTCAGAAGCTAAAAGGCTTGCAAAAAAGATCGGATATCCGGTAATATTAAAAGCAACCGCCGGCGGTGGTGGAAAAGGTATGCGCATTGTTTGGAAAGATGATGATGTTGAAGGTGCATTTAATACCGCAAGCATGGAAGCAAAAGCCTCATTTAGCAATGATGGGCTTTATATGGAGAAATACATTGAAGAGCCACGTCATATTGAGATCCAGGTTGCTGGTGATAAATATGGAAAGGCCTGTCACCTGAGCGAACGCGATTGCAGCATTCAAAGAAGACATCAGAAGTTGGTGGAAGAAAGTCCTTCTCCATTTGTTGATGAAAAATTGCGCAAGAAAATGGGTGATGCTGCCGTGAAAGCTGCCGAATCAATTAAATACGAAGGTGTAGGGACCATAGAATTCCTTGTAGATAAACACAAGAATTTTTATTTCATGGAGATGAACACCCGAATACAGGTTGAACATCCTGTTACGGAAGAAGTTGTTGATTTTGATTTGATAAAAGAACAGATCAAAATTGCTATGGGCGAAAAAATATCAGGAAAAAATTATTTCCCGATGCTGCACGCTATGGAGTGCAGAATTAATGCGGAAGATCCAATGAAAAATTTTGCGCCAAGCCCGGGACGTATTTCCAGTTTTCATTCTCCAAAAGGCCATGGCGTTCGCGTTGATACAGCAGTGTATGCAGGTTATACCATCCCGCCCTATTACGATAGCCTCATTGCCAAATTAATTTGCAAAGCCAGAACACGCCAGGAAGTAATATTAAAAATGCAAAGGGCGCTGGATGAATTTATTGTTGAAGGAATAAAAACTACCATTCCATTCCACAAAAAATTAATGAAAGATGAACGTTTCCGCTCAGGGAAATTCGATACCAGCTTCATGAATAATTTTGATTTGACGGATTTGGAGTGATAAAGAAAATATCGATACGATACTGGGCGTTCTAATGGGATGGTAAATTTATAGCCCATATGAAAAATTTCTACTGCATTTACATTTTACTATCTTTTCTACCATTGAGTCTATTTTCTCAGACGCAAACAGATGAACTAGTTTCAATTTCAGGCAAACATCTTGGCTGGCTTTATAGCACTCAAGCGGATACGCTTGGAAATTATTATTTACTCTGTGGAAAATTAAATCCAACAGATCCAAATATTCCATATAAAGCCGTTGACTCGCTTTATATAATTAAATATGATTCTGAAAATATTGTTCAATGGATTTCGATATTCTCTGATACGATTTCAAGTTCCTCAACACTAATTTTAAAT
>JBIOHA010000113.1:0-8504 GCA_044448625.1 Chitinophagales bacterium
CGGGCATGTGGGCGTATTTGCTGTTGTTGCTCTGGTGGGTGGGATTTGATGAATTAAGGAATCTCAAAACGGTGTATTTATTCTGGATCGGCGGCGGGCTATCGGCATTGATGGTATCACTTTATTTTCTGGCCCAGATCAAATTTAAATCAGTAAAACATATTCCTGTCGACTGGAAATGGATACGACAGGGAATAAAAGTGAGCTCCTTATTTTTTATTGGTACAGTAGGGTATAAAATAATTGAATTTGCCGACAGGTATTTTATTCTTTATTACCACAACGAAGAAGACGTGGGGGTTTATACATTTTACGCCAATATGTGCAATATTGTAGAAACGGTTGTGCATACAGCAGTAATTATTATTTTTTCTCCACGTCTTATCGAAACTTTTCATAAAAACAATTATGATTATAGAAAAACACTTGCGCAATTTGCAAAACAGGTGGTGATATATACTTTTTTGATCGCTATAGGTTTGTCAATTCTTATTGTTCCGATGCTTCGGTCACTGGACGACCCGCAATATCTCGCCGATTACAATGTGTTCGTTGTGCTGGTGCTTTCAAAAATGATACTGAATTTTTCTTTGATCTTTCATTATATCCTTTATGTGCGGAAAAATGATTTTCCAATTATCAAGGCTACCATACTTGCGTCGGTCATCAACATTCTGCTCAACTTTATCCTGATACCATCGATGAGCATAATGGGAGCTGCATTGGCAACGGTCATCAGCTTCCTCATTATCATGCTCATGAAAATGTATTATACACGCAACCTGCCGGAGGCCAGGCAGATCATTTATCTCCGTTTTCTCAGGAAAAGAAAAAAGGCGGGGAACCGCCCTAATGTATAAATTTGTAAGTTGCACTTATGAAACAATATTTCGAACATATAGCATGGTACGACTATTTAATATTTTTAGTGTATGGCGGAATATTTTCATACCTCCTGTTCAGGATCGGCGATGTGTTTTTCAATATCGGCAAAAAAACATTGCGGGTATTGCTTTTAATATTCCTGTTTTATTTTTTATTGATAAATGCCGACAGCCTTTTTGATTTTCTTCCCTACCTGCCCGATTCAGATATGTATTCATTCATGATCAGCAGCGGGCAATATCCCGACACCAGCTCAGAAAATATCCTTGTATTGTATTATCTCACATTGTTTATCGGAACCATTTGCCTGAATAATCCCATCATCTATATTTTTTTTTCTGTCTTTCTTTATATCATTTCACTGATGATATTTATTAAAGCATGGAAAGGTGCCAATCCTGATTTTAGCACCAATGATGAATTGATTTTTGCTTTATTTGCTTTTGTATGGCCGGCAGGCATGATTTATCTCACTGTACCACTAAGGGAAGCATTTATCCTTTTTGCCTTCGCCATGTTTTTTAGTGGCTTCCTCAACTTCATTTTAAATAAAAAATGGAAATTGCTGATCATTGGCAGCATATTGATCTGCGCCATCCGTTTGCAAATGATCGTTTTTGTATTTCCGGTTTTGGGTGCACTGGCTGTTTGGAAATTAAATATCAAAAACTATTTTAAATTAATTATCGGCGTTGCTACCATCGTCATTGCGTTTCTTGCCGTAAGGTATATCCTTGTTGAAAAGCCTTTATCACCCGAAACCATGGCAGAGTTGCGCAATGTAAATATTTCCAACGCCGGCCCGCTCGGATATGGAAATGTTGAATGGCATTCATATGTCGATATGATGCGGGATTATCCTTTTATCATTGCCCAGTTTCTTTTTTCTCCCATGCCCATTTTTGTTCAGCATGATCCGCTGTCAACCTTTATTCCCTTTCTCGACTTTTTATTTATGATGATATTGCTCATCATAATATTATTAAGATTCAAACACCATTGGAAAGACCACAGGCCCGTAATTTTATTCCTCCTGTTCTATATTATTTTATTTGGTGGTTACGAATATCATATTACCGGTGCAGTAAGGCATAGAATGCCAATGGAGATTATCATGATGCTCATGGCCTCATCTTTTATCAGCAAAAAAATATTTAAAGGTGCCGGATAAAAAAATGAGCATATTGGTTTCAACAATAAACGACAGGATATACGGCGCCGAACATATCCTGCTGCAGTTATTTGATGATACCGAATTTATTGTTATCCACCAGCTAACTGATGTTACAAGGGCATCCACCTACCAGGAATATTACAATAAATTTATTGGGAAGGATATTCATTTTATCCAACAATTTGAAACCGGAACCGGCAAGAGCAGGAACACGGCAATGCAACATGCAACAGGCGAATTATTTTATCTATGCGACGATGACCTTATTTTAAAACCTGATTTTTATCGAATAATCATGCAGGCTTCAGATCAATATCCGGATGCCGATATTTTTACATTTAAAATTGAAACAACCGAAGGCGATCCATTCAAAAATTATAAAGCGCATGCGTTTAAGCATAATTTGCGATCTTCAGCTACTGTATCAATTGTTGAAATGGTAATAAGAAAAACTGCATATAAAAAAGGCATTATTCTTTTTGATGAACGATTCGGGTTGTCAACAATTTATAATACGGGCGAAGAATTCGTTATGCTTGCAGAGGCATTGAAAAAGGGTGCGAAGATCCAATATGTACCGGAATTTATAGTGCAACATCCAAAAGTGAGTTCGGGAAAGATATGGAATGCCCCGACTGCGGTGGCTAAAGGAGCAATGATCGCTAAAGTATATGGATGGAAATTCATTTTCATTAACGGTGCTTTTGCATTGAGAAAATTTTCTGAATACAGGTCATCGCTTGGGTTTTTTAATTTTATTTTCAATATTTACAAAGGCAGTATCAAATTCTTAAAAAATGAATGAGCCTTTAGTTTCGGTTATTATGCCCGCATATAATTCTGAAAAGTTTATCGGATACTCCATTAATTCGGTCATCAATCAAACATATAGCAACTGGGAATTGTGGATCGTAGACGATGGGAGTAAAGATGGAACAAAGGATACTGTCAATTCATTTGCTAAAACCGATCTGCGGATTAAACCGGTATTCCTGGAACAAAATAGCGGAACTGCTCACGCGAGAAATATTGCAATTGAAAGATCCAACGGAAAATATATCGCATTTCTTGATGCGGATGATATTTGGCTCGAAGAAAAATTATCTACACAGGTTTCTTTTATGGAGGAAAATAATTATTTATTTAGTTTTAGCTGGTATGATGTTGTTGATGCGTTTGGGGCAACGACGAATAAAATAATCAGGGCACCCTCAACGGTGGGATATAAAAGGCTATTAAAAAATAATACCATCGGCTGCCTGACAGCAATGTATAATTCCGAAAAACTGGGGAAATTGAAAATGCCGCTGATAAGAAAAAGACAGGATTATGGTTTATGGTTAAACATTTTGAAAACGGGAGTTGTTGCACATTGCATCCCAAAATTACTTGCACACTACCGGACCGGTACAGGATCACTTTCAGGGAAAAAATTAAATGTGCTTCGATATAATTGGGAGATTTTGAGAAAGCATCAGCAACTTTCTTTTTTTTCATCGGCATATTACTTTGGATGTTACATTTTAAATAAATCGCTGAAATACGGAAGGAGATGAGGAAGGCATTAATTTTTGGCGCAACGGGGTTAACAGGCAGTGAATTGTTGAAACTGTTGGGACAAGTTAATTATTATGATGAGATCACCTGTTTTGTAAGAAAGGAAATTTCCACCGCCGGCGGCAAAGCAAAAATAATTGTCACCGATTTTAATGACCTTGCTGCACATGGAATAAAATTTAAAGACGCTGATATTTATTGCTGCCTCGGTACCACCATTAAAAAAGTAAACTACAATAAAGAAGCTTTCAAAAATGTTGACCTATACCTGCCGTTAAAAATTGCTCAAATTGCATCCGACTTCGGGGCAAATCAATTCCTGGTCATTTCCGCTTTAGGTGCAAATGCCGACTCTCGCATATTTTATAACAGGGTAAAAGGAGAGTTGCAGGAGAAATTAACTGAGATGAACATTCCCATCCATATTTTTCAACCATCCATATTAGTGGGAGAAAGAATAAAACCGCGAACCGGCGAAAAAATTAGCGCAATTGTTACCAAAGGGTTTTCATTTATCCTTGCAGGGCCATTAAAAAAATACAGGGCAATTAAAGCGAGAGATGTTGTAAGCGCAATGTTCAAAACTGCCTGTTTAAACAAACCCGGATATCATATTTATCCTTCCGACATTATAAAAAGAATCGCTGATGGCTGAGTCGAAAGAGAATATTACTTCCTTTATTAAAAGAGCAGCAGCAGGGGCGGGGTTTTCTTTTTGCGGTATTTCAAAGGCCGAGAAATTAGATGATGAGGCTCGTTTGCTGGAGCAATGGCTAAAACAAAATCGGCATGGCAAAATGAGTTATATGGAAAACCATTTTGATATGCGTGTTGATCCGGGCAAGTTAGTTCCCGGTGCCAGGTCTGTTATCAGTTTAATGTATAATTATTACACCAGACAAAAGCGAGCTGACGATGGATTTAAAATTTCCACTTATGCATTGGGTGAAGATTATCATGAGGTGATAAGAAATAAATTAAATGCGCTCATTAAATTAATAAAAGAAACTGCAGGTGATTTTCATTCACGGGTTTTTGTTGACTCGGCACCTGTGCTTGAAAAAGCCTGGGCTGTAAAAAGCGGAATTGGCTGGCAGGCGAAGAACACAAACATCATCAACAGGAACGCCGGCTCATTTTTCTTTCTTGCTGAAATTATCTGCGATCTGGATCTGATTTATGATGGCCCCGTAAAAGATCATTGCGGCACATGCACTGCCTGCATCGACGCTTGTCCAACTGATGCTTTGCACGATCCTTATTTTATTGATGCCACAAAATGTATTTCCTATCTCACCATAGAATTAAAAGATGAATTGTTGCCAAAAGAATTCAGCGATAAAATGGAAGGATATATTTTTGGATGCGATATATGCCAGGATGTTTGTCCCTGGAACAGATTTTCAAAACAACATACAGAACCAAAATTTCTGCCATCAGATACATTCTCAAATATGCAACCTGACGACTGGATAGAATTAACTGAAGAAAGATTTAATACAATTTTCAAAAATTCAGCCGTGAAAAGAACAAAGTTCAAAGGGTTGAAAAGAAATATTCAATTTATCAACAAAGAGGAAGCTTGATACTGGATTCTGCCAACTGCCTATCGCATTGATGAGAATAAAAAAAGGCGGATGAAAAACTCGTCCGCCTTTTTATGTTTGATTGCAAATTCAATTCTGTATTATAAGTTGTTTAGTGAATTCCAGATCACCTATTATAATTTTCACGATATACAATCCTGCCGGAATTTGATTGTTTAAACTGATATTTTCATCTATTACACCTGCATTTGCAGAAACAGTGGTTGAATAAATCTCTTCACCAACAATATTAAATAATTGGATATTGGCAGAAGTTGCGGTTGAGCCTGAATTCAATTCAATCATAAACTGATTAGATGCAGGATTAGGATAAATAACAAATGAAGAACCGTCAAAATTAGATTCACTCTCCCTGCAACTTTTTGCTATTGGATAAGAGGCTGATAATTTAGAACATCCTGTCGCCAAAGCAGTCACCTGCACTTTATAATTTCCCGGGGTTGTTGCATAATAAACAATATTGGTTTGCCCGGAAATTGGATTTCCATTTTTATACCATTGCCATGATGTTCCGGCACCACCATTTGCTTTTAATTTTATTGATGTATCAAAACAAAGATCATTTGTAGCATCCTGGTTAGTAACGGAAGCTGTTGGTGCTGCTAAAATTGACAGGCTTACATTTTCCGATAAATCGGCGCATCCACCCGGAATAGTAACGACCACAGAATAATTTCCGGCTTTTGTAGCAGAATAATTTTGATTTGTTGCACCCGCAATATTGGCACCGTTTCTTTTCCATTGATAAGAATACCCCTCGCCATTATTTGCATTTAAGATCATGTTGTTGCCTTTACAAACCGACAATAGGCCTGATGGGCTGATAGTTGCTGTTATTGTATTTTCATCAAATATTCCATCACAGTCATTATCCAATCCATCGCATAATTCTGTTGCTCCGGGATGGACGCTGTTATTTGCATCGTTGCAATCGGTATTATCTGAAGAAAATCCAGATGGAGGAGAAGCAAAGCACGATGCTCCGGTATTTAAATTATCCCCAAAACCATCTTCATCTAAATCTAAATAATAGGTAAAGGTTGAAAGGCCTTCGTCTGTTGTTCCATCACAATCATCATCCAAAGCATTGCATATTTCAGTTCCATCCGGGCTAATCAGGTTATTTGCATCATCGCAATCTCCGTCAACAATAGAATATCCGTCTTCGTCAGCATCTGAACAATATGATATGATCTCAGCTGCAGAATTTGCTCCAATTCCATTGTTAACTATTGATACAAAACCATCTATTGCTCCGGGTGTAGTCAGCAGGTCGGAAATCCCACACGCATCAGTCAGCAGGAAATTAAATTGCAGCTGAAAGATTGAAGATACACTGTTCAAATTATTAAATGCATCCATATCGGGTAACGATGTATTATAATACACCGAAAAAGTACCATTTACCGTTGTTAATGCGGCAAAACCATCCATTGAGGTTAACGCAAAATTACCTGCATTACTAAATGTACCGTTAACTGTTGTAAGCGAATTAAATCCGCTGATCGTTTCAAGTGCCTGATTACTCACTATGTTAAAATCAGACGAAGAAAGGGTCATTGCATTAAATCCACTAATTGTTTCAAGTACAGGGTTTAACTGAATATTTACCCCACCCGAAGAGGTCATGTTTTGAAATCCACTGATTGAAGTTAAATTATCATTTGATGAAATAAATACAGAGCCACCACTTGACACTAAACTTGAAAATCCATTTATCGAAGTGAGGTTTGGATTATAATTGATATTCACTGAGCCGGTTATTTCGGTAATATTATTAAGGGGGGAAAGATCAGTTATATCTGAACCGGAAATAAGGATATAACCATTTATAGTAGTGTAGCATGGTTGCCAGGCATTTACATCAGCCTGGGAATAAAAATTTACTCCTCCGGGATATGTATATGTTCCTTCATCGGTAGTTCCGTTGCAATTATCATCAATTGAATTACACGCTTCTGTCCGGCCCGGATTTACAAAATAATTTGCGTCATTACAATCATTCGTATTATTAGCGCCACATCCGGCAGGTGTTGTTGTGCCATATCCATCATTATCGGCGTCAACATATAACAATAAATTGTCGTTGCAATCACCTGCTGTTGTAACACCACATGCTGCGAAGATCGAACCATTTCCAAATCCATCTCCATCAAGATCTTCGAACTGAAGTTGTGCATCGTTGCAATCACCGGTAATTGTTGAGCCATAACACGGAGCAAAAACAGAGGACCCAAAACCGTCACCGTCACCATCCACATATAGTAATTGAAAATCATTACAATCAGAATTATTTGTTACACCGCAAGGAGCAGGACTTGGTGCACCGAATCCATCACCATCCAAATCGTAATACAGAAATTGTGTATCGTCGCAATCGCTGTTATTATAAAGTCCGCATGGAACCAATGTATTTGAACCATAGCCATCACCATCATTGTCGGAATATTGTAAAGCGAAATCGTTACAATCCAATGCGTTTGCAACATAGCCGGAGGGAGCTGAGCAGGCCTGAATTGAAACCCCGCCATCTCCAAAGCTGTCGCCATCATTATCATAATAAAATGTGATGAGCACACCTTCGTCGGTGGAGCCATCGCAATCATCATCCAACCCGTTGCACACTTCTGACACGCCTGGATGTATCGCAGCATTCGAATCGTTGCAATCTGTATTATCAGCAACATAGCCGGAGGGAGGAGTTTCAGCAAATACGGAAACTGCATTATTTCCATATCCGTCACTGTCGGCGTCGGCGTACCAGTATTGCAGAGTTAAATTTGTTGATTCAATATTTTTAGAATATGTTTTTACCGTGCAGCATGTAAAAACAATTGTAAGGATAAAAATGCATGTTGCCCGGAACTTGCCGACGGCGCTGTATGTGTTCATCATTTGTTCTGTAGTTGTTTAATTGGATTCCAAAAATTTTCGCCAAACTTAATTAAATTATTTGAAATTTTAAACCTTGTTGAGGGAAATAACATCGTCATGTATCTGCTATGGATATTTGGCCGCCCGCAGATAGACGCAGATTTTCGCAGAATTAGAAATGAGGAGTTGCGTAATGAATGAAGTGTGATTTTATATTTTGGCCTCTCTAGTGTTTTCACACTAATAATAAATAAACAAATCTAGGAGGCGTCAGGATACCCAAAAATTGCGAAAGAATATGCATCAATTACTTCCCAATAACAAGCCTGAGTTTTCTTGTGGTATTAAAAATCAGGAACATAAACATTAATGAAAGGAAATAGGTATACCATTGTGTTGCATCAGAA
>JBIOHA010000114.1:0-8402 GCA_044448625.1 Chitinophagales bacterium
GGTAATAAACTGGGGTGATGGAAAATACGACACACTCCCAAGAGTAAGTATCTCGCCACTCACTGCTTATATTCAAAAAAACGAATATGTGGGCAGGCATACATTTTCAGGAGCAGGTACATTTATTATTTCCATGGTTGACCCAAACAGGGTGGAGGGAATATTAAATATCGATGGATCAGTGAATGTTCCATTTTGTTTACTCGATACGTTTATCATTTTTGATCAGCTTTTATTTGGCGTAAACAGTTCGCCCGTACTTTTAAATCCCCCAATTGATTTTGCAAATGTGGGTGAATTATTCATCCATAATCCTGCTGCTTTTGATGCTGACGGCGATTCATTGAGTTATGAACTCGTTGTTCCATTTCAATATCCCGGAATTGTTGTTCCGGGTTATCAATATCCCGACGATTATACAGAATGCCCTACGGATGTGTTTTCAATTAATTCAGTTACCGGCGATGTAATATGGGACGTTCCCTGCATTGAAGGGATATTTAATATTGCGATTTTAATAACTGAGTATCGCGAAGGAATTGTGATGGGTACTATTTTACGCGACATGGAAATATTTGTTGAAAAAACAAATAACCATGCACCTGTCATAGCCGAAGTAAATGATACCTGTGTATTTGCTGGTGAAGAATTAAATCTTCTCGTTTCTGCAACCGATCCCGATGTGCTGCAAACAATTACACTCACTGCCGATGGAGGACCATTTTTTATTGATATTAGTCCCGCCGAATTTTTCAGTACACCTGATCAGGCTTATGTAGAAGGTACTTTCTCGTGGAATACTGTATGCGATCATGTGCGTGACCAGTTTTACCAGGTGGTATTTAAAGCAGAAGATGATTTTCAACTTGGTTTTGATGTAATTCCGCTTGTTGATCTTGAAACATGGTTAATTTATGTTGTTGCGCCACCGCCGCAAATAATTGATGCCGTACCTACAGCAAACCAGATAACTGTTACCTGGCAGGATGTGTACGAATGTGCCGGAGCAGAAAACTTTTTGGGATTTTCGGTTTGGAGGAGGATAGGTTGCGATTCAATTCAATTTGATAAATGTCAGCGTGGTTTATCAGGTACCGGTTACGATTCACTTGCTTTTGTTGGAAATGTTTATGAATATATAGATGGTTCTGTGGTGTATGGTCAGGAATATTCTTATCGCGTTGTTGCAGAATTTGGTGAACATAGCGAAATAGCTCCTGAATTTATTTATAACAGGGTGGCCAGCGCACCTTCCGATAATGTTTGTGCTGAATTAAAACGGGATCTGCCAATTATTAATCATGCAAGTGTAAATACCACTTCTGCAACAAACGGATCTGTTTATGTGGGATGGTACAAACCATTAGGAACTGATCTTGATACAACTATTTTTCTTCCGCCATATAAATATGAAGTACTGCGTTATGATGGATTTGATGGAACAGGCACTGAAACAATAATTGCCACATTTACTGCAGCGTCATTTTATACCCTCACAGATTCTTCTTATGTTGATACACTCATCAATACTTAAGTGTTGCACATAGCTATAAAATAAAATTCTATTTTACCGATCTCGGAAATTTTGAATCGCTGGGAACCACAGAATCGGCTTCAACAATTTTTTTAGGTGCTGCACCCGGTGATAATAAATTAACCCTATCATGGAATTTTAATGTGCCGTGGTTGAATTTCCAATACGATATATTTAAAGAAACACCAACGGGCTCAGGAAATTTTGAATTGCTTGCAACAACTGTAGATCCAACATATATTGACGCCGGTTTGGTGAATGGAGATGAATATTGTTATTATGTAAAAGGCTATGGAAAATATACAGTGGAGAGTTTGCCTGATACGCTGATCAATTATTCACAGATCAGTTGTAATGTGCCAATAGATAATGAACCGCCATGCGCACCTGTTTTAATTGTTGAAAATATTTGCCAGGATGATGGTGTTGTTACCGTTGATGAATCGGACCTGAAAAATAATCTCATCTGGACAAATCCAAATCACAGTTGTGCCGATGATGTTGTTGCTTACAATATTTATTACGCATCACAGGCTGGACAGCAGGTACAATTGATCGATCGTGTTGAACCTGGTAGCGACACTACCTATACGCATGAAAATCTTTCATCCATTGCGGGATGTTATGCTGTAGTTGCTATTGATTCGTTTAATAATGAAAGTGTGATGAGCAATATCGTTTGCGTGGATAATTGCTCAGATTATAATTTACCAAATGCATTCACCCCAAATAATGATGGCTTCAACGACCTGTTTACACCAATACTTCCATATCGGTTTATTGATCACGTTGACATGAAAATTTTCGATCGCTGGGGCAACCTCGTATTTACAACTTCAGATCCTATGTTGAACTGGGATGGAAAAGATAGCAAGACCGGAAAAGATGTGAGCGAAGGCGTTTATTATTATGTATGCAATGTTTTTGAAATTACCGTTGGTGGAATAAGACCATTCACCGAGCCGAAAAAAGGATATATACATTTATACCGGCAGGATAAGAGTGAGAAATAGTATCAGGTATCAAGTATCAGGTATCAACGGGTGAATGTATCCATTTGCAACCCGAAAATTTTGATCATTATCTTTACCCCATGTTTACCGGAATAATAGAAACCCTCGGCAAAGTTATTATCCTCAAAAAAGAAAATACCAATCTCCATATCGTTATTGAATCATCTCTTAACAGCGAATTAAAAATAGACCAGAGCATTAATCACAATGGAGTTTGTTTAACTATTACTTCAATAGATGGAAATACATATACAGTAACCGCAATTGAAGAAACATTAAATAAAACAAATTTAAATTCAATTCAAACCGGATCATTAATAAACCTGGAGCGCAGTCTCAAATTAAACGACAGGCTTGATGGCCACATGGTGCAGGGACATGTTGATACAACTGCCGAATTAATTCAGGTTGAAAATAAAGACGGCAGCTATTTGCTTGCTTTTTCAATTGACAAAAAATACCGTGAATTAATAGTTGAAAAAGGAAGCATTTGTCTGAACGGCGTGAGTTTAACAATTGTTGCCGTTGATCTCCCTGGAGGAAATAAAAATTCCGTTTTATTTTCGGTTGCCATAATTCCTTATACCTGGGATAACACCAATCTTCAATATTTAAAAAAAGGCGATAAAGTAAATGTTGAGTTTGATATTGTGGGGAAATATGTGAGGCGGATGATGAGTTCAAATTAGCAGATTAGCAGATTAGCAGATTAGCAGATGGGGTGACGATCCAAAACTAAATCTAATCTTAATTAAATTACTTTACGTGAGACAGGTGTTCATGACCCCAGAGGGGTCAAATATTGGTAAAGACAAAGCACGCGGATGACGCGGATCAGGCTGATAAAAAACGGATTTTTTTATTTTTCCCTTTGCGCACTTTCCTCTTTGCCTCTTTGCGTGAAACGGCTGTTAACATTTTTCACTCTCCCTTGATCAACCTTGCCGAAGAAACTGATCCCCCTTCATCTATCACCGAAATAAAATAAATACCGTTTGAAACCATATTTCCCCTGGCATCATCACCATTCCATCTCACGATATTATTTTTAGTATCAAGCGTTATTATTTTTTGCCCGAGGCTATTGGTAATAAATATTTCGCTGACATCAATTCCTTCATCAATATTTATTTCAATAAACTCAGTAAATGGATTTGGCGATACGGTAAAATAAGTTGGATAAAAATTTTCCACCGCATCGGGACATGGAATAATTAATTGTGTTCCAGGTGAACCATATAAACAACCTGCTATCCACGATGCTGCGATATTTGGATTGCCCGGTTCATCAACAAGTTCGAGTGTGAAACCGGTGCCATCAGGATCAAGCGGCCATGGCGATGCATCATTATAACGCAAACTATATCTAATTAAACCCGAAGGTTCATATAGCCGAACACCATCACCTCCATTCGAAAAATGGAAGGCAGGTTCACCGATCACATTGGTTACGGAAGGGAATTTTACCGTAAAAGATTCAAGGCTGTCGGCAACAACCAAACGCTCTCCGGGGTCAAGCACATTTCCTCCCGGGATCACAAAAATATTTCCTGTATTTGCATCCCTCAATATCCATCCACTAATATCTTTTGCAACAGTTCCGCGGTTTAATATTTCGAGCCAGTCGCCTGTATTATATCCAAGCAGCGAATTATAATTTAATTCACTGACAAGAATTTGATAATCGCAGGGAATATATGGTTCGCCAGGCGTACCCAAAACACAACTTGCTATCCAGTTAGCAGGATCATTTTCATCACCTGATTCATTTAATATTTGTAAGGCCGGTCCTAATCCATCAGCACCTTTTGGCCAGGGAATGGAGTCGATATAATTAATTTGTTTTACAATACCGCCGAGATCATCTTCCAGCTTAACGCTGCCGAAAGTATTATCGAAACCCCAGTTAAATGGTCCGATATAATTTACAACATCTGGATGCACCATCAGGAACGTATCAATATCTTCAACAATAACGAGATATGCATTAGCATCGATTATTGTTCCTCCCGGAATTGTATATGAATTAAAAGGTGTTTCATCTTTCAAAACCCAATTTGAAATATCAACAGGATTTGCACTGTTATTATGTAATTCTATCCAGTCGTTGCTCTCGTTGTAATTATCAGAATTATAATGCACCTCTGTAATATTAACAGGATAACTACCGGCAATATCGCAAACCCCGGGATCGCCGGGCATATTATCATCCATCCAGTTGAGCCTGCCGGTGAGCCATAATTTCAAATAATTAATTTCATCTTCATAAGTGTTTCCAATAAAATAATTCGGCCAAACATATTCGCCAAGAATATCCCAGGTTTCGTAATTGCGGTCAACGGCATCTCCCAATAAAACAACCTGGTCGTCGATCCATTTTTTTAGAGAATCGGTATTAAATACTCCTGCACGTAATTCATTCCATCGGCAATATAACCTGTTCTGAAAATCAGCATCATTAAAAAGATCGCCCCACCATGCCGGACCCGTTCCGCAGTCAGTAAAAAATTCAGTTACCGTCCAGGCGGTGCAATAATCAGCATTACCAAAAGTGAGATTAAAATCCCATAGCGGTCCTGCAAATAATTTACCTCCGTAGCTATCGTTGTTTTTATAAAAATAGGTGCTCAATCGATATGCATCCACATTTCGGCTTAATTCATTTACGATAAGAAAATCAACAAAAGAATTGATGTCTATATATTTATGGTAACCCGTTTCCATGTCGCCGGGATCTGCAGAATTCATTGCATCTTCAAAATCATCGATATAATCTTCAATATAATTTTTTTGTGCTGTGGTAATTAATTCCGGTTTCGGATCAACATAAACATACATCACATCATAAGGCCATCCGTTGCCTTCATATTCAGAATAAAAAAAATCGGTAACGGGACTTGCATAATCATTTCTGTCAACTTTAACAATATATCCTCCGGTAAGATCTATTCCTGCATTATCAGCAGTGGTCATCTGGTCAATATCCACCCTGTCTTTCTGCACTTTAATTTTTTCCATCATTAAATAGATGCCCTCATATGCATCATTCAAAAAAACTTCGCAAAATTTAAAATCAGGACTATACCATCCCTGCAATGCACCCATATGGTAGGCGAGGGCATCACGCAATAAACTTTTATCGGTATAAGGGCCATATAATATCCAGTCGTCATCTGCATGCATTCCTAATAATGCACTGTTAATTTCGAGTCCCGCAGCATCCTGCAATTCTAGGCTATAACATTTTTTTGGGAAACCCTGTGAAGATGAACCCCTGATCTCAATATTGATCTTTCCATTATAATTATTAAAAGGATCATCCGGGTGATTATAACTTCCGGGGGGATTGCAGATGATGCCCATATCGGCAATAATTCTTGGCTCGTCAAGGATATCTGATAATCCGGTATTGATATAAACCAAAGGAAGAGATGAAGAATCAAGCACTACAACGCCCATTTTTGCCGCATAATTTTGCGGTTTAAAGTTGGGGCTGAAAAGCATTTCTTGAGAAAACAGGCAAATTGCAAAGGGCAGTATTGTAAAGAGGAGTATGATTTTTTTCATGAATGACCGGTTATTGAGGTTGTAAATTTAATTATTTGTTAATTATCTATGAAGCCAATGGTTAACAGGTTAAGGTAATTAAGATTCGAAGGGGAGAAGAAATGAAGATTTGAAGGGAAAAGATTCGAAGAATTGAAGGATAAGGATTTAAGAGGAAAAGTAAAGGAAAGAGGCAAAACAAAACCTCTTCAACCTTAACTTCCTTGATTCCTTACCCTTCGAATCTTCTCCCTTCAAATCTTCAAATCTTTTCAAAAGATCGCATAAAAAAAGCCACGCATTTAGCATGGCTTCATTATAATAGCTTACCTACTTATTTCTCATCCGGCTCTGTTCCTGCAGGGATAACCTTGAGCAGTTCCACTTCAAACTGCACTGCTGCATTTGGAGGAATGAAGCCCTGGTACCCCGCTGGCCCCCAGGCAAGTTCAGATTTGATATAGAGGTTCCATTTATCGCCTTCCTTCATCATTTTTAAACCTTCTGTCCATCCCGGAATAACTTCATTGATGTTGAATGTACTTGGTTGGCCGTTTTTTATTGAGCTGTCGAATTCTTCTCCGTTGCTGAATCTGCCAATATAATTGACAGATACCTGGTCGCCATCTTTGGGTGAAGCACCACTTCCGGAATTAACCACCTTGTACATAAGTCCTGAAGGGGTAGTTTGGATACCTGGCTGTTTCGCGATTTCCGCCAGCCATTTTTCGCCTTCTGCTTTTTTCTCTGCCAGCTCTGCATCACCTTTTTTTCTCATATAGTTATTGAGGAAAACCAGCGCAGTGCTGTCGTTAAGCTTAAGTCCGATAGTATCGTCGGTAATTATCGCTTTGATAACGTCCGCCATCATATCTGTATTAACGTCGGTAATCTTTTGTTCTTTAAAGCTTTGACCAATGTTGATCCCGATTGCATAGCTGAGTGAGTCAGCAGCATTCTTCATAGTTACATTCTGAATTTTGGTTTCTTTACATGAACTGATGATCAATGCGAGCATGGCTGCGACAGGTATTAAAATTATTTTCTTCATATATTTTATTTGAGCGGGCAAAGATATAATGAAAACTGTTGAGTTTAGTGATTTCACTTTAAATTGTTCATGGCCTTGCAATAGCTGTTTGGAAGTATAAAATACATGGACGCGGATGAAGCGGATGCGGCTGATAAAAAACAGATCTTTTTCTTAAAATAAGCAGAAAAAAACAGATAAGAACCCCAGAGGGACTGTTCATTGCGAGCGCAGTGAAACGTAGCGAAGCAATCTGTTTAGCACCGGAGTGCAATCTTCGGCGCGATGAGATTGCTTCGGGATTGCAAGACCAGGTTTCGACGCTTGCAGTTTCATTTAATCCCACGCAATGACCATACCCCTTCAAATCTTCTCCCTTCAATTCCCTGCCTGTTGCTCCGCATTTGTGGCAGGCAGGTTCGAATCTTTTAAGATTCAACTAAGATTCAACCTTTGCGCACTTTGCCCTTATGCGCCTTTGCATGAAAGGCTGTTGGTTTAACAACATTTAATCCCACCTTAACAACGCATAAAATAAGCCCGGCCTAAATTTGAAGAAGATCATTTGCCAAAAAAAGATGCTACGGGAAATTTCACGGCAACAAGTAACCTTATTTTAAAATAATATAAAAAATAAAACATGTTATCGCGTAAAACTTTCATCAGATCATCCATTATCGCTTCAACAGGTTTGTTGTTCTCCTCATTCAAAATAAAAACAGATGAAGCAAGAAAACAATTAACCGCCGAACTGGTAAAAGAATTTGTTGGCGTTGCCCACCGTGATAAAAATCGTGTAGTAGAATTGCTCACATTAAATCCAACATTATTAAATGCTGCCTGGGACTGGGGTGGGGGAGATTTTGAAACCGCCCTTGGCGCAGCAAGTCATGTGGGCGCAATTGAAACAGTAAATTATTTACTCGACAATGGCGCTCAAATGAATTTTCTAACGCTATGTGTTTTGGGAAAACTGGACCTCGTTAAAGCATGGCATGCTGATTATCCCTTTTTAATTAATATGAAAGGCCCCCATGGTTTCACTCCGCTCCATCACGCAATCCAGGGCGGCGATACTGCATTGGCGGTAAAAGAATATCTCGAAAGCAAAGGTGCGGTTGAAAGTAAAGTGATATTGTCGTTTCCGGCGGAGTGATGATAAATTAATACTCTTTGTTCGCGGTTGGCGTCCCCGCCAAACCGCGCGGTGTGCATCCCCCCAAAAGTTCGGATTTAGTTATTTATCAGATTTCGGTTTGGGGGGGGCGCCGACCGCGAA
>JBIOHA010000115.1:0-8376 GCA_044448625.1 Chitinophagales bacterium
AAGATTTGAAGGGAGAAGATTCGAAGGATAAGGATCTAAGATCTCAAGGGAAGGACGCAAGATGTTCCTAACCTTAACTTCCTTTCTTCCTTCTAACCTTACCTTCGAATCTTCTCCCTTCGACTCTTCGAATCTTTTTATAAACTTTACCCGATGAACCCGAAAAAAATAGGAATATTAAGAGAGTCGAAATTTCCACCGGATGCGAGAGTGCCGCTTATACCTGCACAAATAGAACAATTAAAAGAAAAATATCAGGATATTGATATCGTTGTCCAGCCGAGTAAAGGAAGATGTTTTGCCGATTATGAATTTGAAGGGAGTGGTATTGCATTAAAGGACGAACTTCACGACCGCGATATTATTCTTGGTGTAAAAGAAGTGCCCTATGATTTACTGATTGAAGGAAAAACCTATTTATTTTTTTCGCATACTATCAAAAAGCAAGCGCATAACAGGAAATTATTGCAGGCGCTTTTGCAAAAAAATATCACCATGATCGATTATGAATGTTTGAAGGATGAAAAAGGTGATCGCGTTATTGCTTTTGGAAGATGGGCGGGAATAATCGGTGCGCATAATGGTATATGGACGGTTGGTCAGCGGTTGGGTGAAACACATTTGAAGCGTGCAAAAGACTGCCGCGATTATTACGAATTAAAATTCCAGTACCGCGGGCTTCAGACCCCTGTCATAAAAATTATTGTCACAGGAACCGGTAGGGTTGGCAAAGGAGCGGCGGAGTTTTTACGTGAAATAAAAATGAAGGAAATAACAAAAGATGCGTTTTTAAATTATACTTTCAATGAAGCGGTGTTTTGCATTTTAGACAGCGATGATCTTTATGATCGAAAAAGCGATAATGGTTTCGACAGATCGGAATTTCATCAGCATCCTGAATTATATAAATGTGTTTTTAATAAATATGCCGACAATTGCGATCTACTCATAAATTGTATTTTCTGGGGACCGAAGGCGCCACAATTATTTTCCAAAGATGATATGCGCAAACCAGATTGGCGGATCAGGGTTATTGCAGATGTTAGTTGTGATATTAATGGCGGCGTTCCGGCAACCATCCGTTCCACTACGATAAATGAACCGGTTTTTGGTTATGATGTAAACACAGAAAGTGAGATCGCCCCCTTCATTCCTGAATCAATTGATATAATGGCAATCGATAATTTGCCCAATGAATTACCGCGAAGTGCCAGTGAAGAGTTTGGGAAATTATTGATCAATTCTGTTTGGGATGAATTTTTTAAACCCGAATCCAGGATGCTGAACGAAGCAACTATTTGCCGAAATGGAAAACTGAATGAGCCATTTTTGTATCTGAGTGATTATGTATCTGGTTAGGTTATTGTTTACTTCTGGAATCTCTATATCGCACCCATGTAAAAATCAACCTCGCAATAACCATCAGCAACGCAACATAAATGATGTCCTTACCATTAAAAAAAATATTTTGCCAACCCCCTGATCTTCGATTGGCCCATGTTACACCCTGTAGATTAAATACCAACAATAGAATCCCGAAAATTGAAAATATTATGATTCCTATATCTAGTAGAAATAAGAATATCCGGAACATTTTTCCATAATACCCACGTGGAGAGTAGGGATATTTCTTTTTTTTACCAGTCAATATTTTTCTTTTCTATCGATCAATAACTCATATAAGAAATTTCTTGCCCTGAATAATTGCGCTTTTACTGTTCCAAGTGGCATATTTAATTTAACTGCAATCTCTTCATACGATAATTCATCGAAATACCGGAGCTCAACCAGTGTTTTATATTTTGGATTGAGTTCTTCCAAAATTGTGCGCATCAAAATTGCCCGTTGTTCTTTAATATATTTCTCCTCAGGATCGGGAGCAGAAGTTTTAATCTTTGAATAAATGGTTTTTGATGCCTCATCGTTATCATCATCAAGACTGAGTGTATGTAATTTTTTCTTCCTGATAAAATCGATCGCATTATTTACGGCAATCTTAAACAACCAGGTGCTGAAGGCATAATCGGGTGTATATTTTTCGAGGTGTAAAAATGCTTTGCCGAATGCTTCAATGGTAAGATCTTCAGCATCGTCGCGGTTATGCACCATTTTCAGCAACATATAATTTATCGAATCTTTATATCGGCCCATCAGTTGACTGAATGCCGGTTGGTCGCCGCCTTTGGCTCTCATCACCAGATCCATATCTTCTTTTGCCCGATCAGAAAGATTTTCGTTCAATCCCATCTATATTTCGTTTTAACCAAAGCTGACTTTGCAAATCTGAAATAGTAAAATATCTGAAGGATGTCGAATAGCTCAATATAACCTTTCAGATCTTTTTCATCCAGTTTATTCATTGATTGGGTAAATGTATATCGCAGCAACGCCCACCGTAAAATAAAAATTCCGGCAATAACATACCAATATTTAAATAAAACACTTATTAAAATTATGGTCGTTGCCCAAAATATAATATGCGAAACCGGCAGGAGGCTTAAAAATAATTTATGTTTAAATTTATAATACCGGGCTGTTGACAAATGCCTTGTTTTCTGCTCATACCACCCGGCCCTTGTTTCTTTTGGTTCTGAGATCGTGAAGCTATCCTTTTCGATAATAATATCCGTATTTCGCTTATTGGCAACTTTATTTACGAAAAGATCATCGTCGCCGCTCGGCAGATCACGGTGATCAAAAAATCCGTTCGATTCAAAAAATAATTTCTTATTGTAGGAAAGATTTCTTCCCACTCCCATATATGGAAACTTTGCCAGTGCAAACGACATATAATTCAATGCTGCGAGAAAGGTTTCATAGCGGATCCTTCTGTTCAAACGGCCAGGCTGCTTTTCATAAGCACCATAACCGAGCACGATCTCTTTACCTGCAACATAACCACCCACAATTTTTTTTAGCCATTGATCGGAAGCCGGATAACAATCAGCATCGGTTAATATCACGATATCATTTGCAGCAGCTTTTAAACCCAGTGTAAGCGGAAATTTTTTACCCGCCATCATTGGCTTTATATTTCCTGTTTTTGTGCGTTTGAGCCGCGGTTCTTTTTGTGAAAGAAAAAACAAATATTCGGTGGTGCCATCTTCAGAATTATCATCTACAACAATTACTTCAAAATTGGGATAATCCTGTGCAAGGATTTTGGGAAGATTTTTTTTCAGGTTGGTATCTTCATTCTTAGCACAAATAATTACTGAAACAGGAGGATAATTTTGGACTACGTGTTCGCGAACCTTGTAAATTGCCAGCCGCAAATAAAAAAACAGCAGGTAAAACAATTGAAAGAAAGCGGCGCCGCAAAAAATATAAAAAATGAGTGTGTAAACAGAAAGGTCGTTCATACTGTAAAAAAGCAAAGTTAGAGGATTGGGAGGCGGAGGGAAGTTTTTTCATTTTTAAATATTCACAACCTGTCCACAATTAGGGAGAATTTCGGATTGCGGATTGACAATTTCGAATTGAGGGGTTCATAATTGGGAGAATTTCGGATTGCGGATTTCGAATTGCGGGTTGAGTTCATCAAAACGGTTTGGCTATTTTTGTCCTGTGTTTTTCGAAATTACTGCAAAGGACCCTGGTTCGTCGGCAAGAAAGGGTGTTATTCAAACAGATCATGGAAATATTCACACGCCTATTTTTATGCCCGTTGGAACGATCGGAACTGTAAAAGGTGTACATTTTGAGGAATTGCGGAAGGATATTGCTGCGGAAATAATTTTGGGCAATACCTATCATTTGTATTTACGACCGGGAACCGATATCATTTCGCAAAGCGGGGGCCTCCATAAATTCAATGGCTGGAACTTGCCGATCTTAACCGACAGCGGCGGATTCCAGGTGCATTCGCTGGCCCAGATCAGGAAAATAAAAGAAGAGGGTGTTACTTTTCAATCACATATTGATGGATCGAAGCATTTTTTTTCACCGGAAATTGTAATTGATATTCAAAGAAATATTGGCGCAGATATCATTATGGCATTTGATGAGTGCACATCCTATCCATGCGAATTTAAATATGCAGAAAAAAGTATGCACCTCACACATCGTTGGTTGCAACGTTGTATCACCCAATTCAATGAAACAATTTCGCCATATCCTTATCAGCAACATTTATTTCCCATTGTCCAGGGTTCCGTTTTTCCTGAACTGCGAAAAATTTCTTCAGAATATATTGCATCGATGGATCTTGTTGGGAATGCAATCGGCGGATTAAGTGTTGGCGAACCGCATGAGGAAATGTACGCAATGACCGAGCTTGTTTGCAATATACTGCCTGCCGAAAAACCCCGTTATTTGATGGGCGTGGGCACCCCGGCAAATATTCTCGAATGTATTGCACTTGGAATCGATATGTTTGATTGCGTAATGCCCACCCGAAACGGCAGAAACGGCATGTTATTTACAGCAGAGGGAATTATAAATATTAAAAACAAAAAATGGGAAAATGATTTTAGTCCGGTTGATGTTGCCTCAGGATCGCTGGCAAGCAGAAATCATTCAAAAGCTTTTTTAAGGCATTTGTTTGCTGCCGGCGAACGCCTCGGACCGCAAATTGCCAGTATCCATAATTTGAGTTTTTATTTATGGCTTGTTAAAGAAGCAGGAAATAAAATAAAAGAAGGAACATTTGCTGATTGGAAAAATAAAATGATAAAAAAAGTAAGCACGCGGTTGTGAGAAAAATTTTCGAAATAGTATTCAAGCCTTTCCGGCGATGGCTGAGCATCATCGATATTTATGTTATTCAGAAATTTATTGTCACCTCCATTTTTGCGCATATCATTATTATTTCAATTGCCATCGTGATCGACTTCTCTGAAAAAACAGAAAATTTTGTTGAGCGCAATGCACCAGGAAATGAAGTGGCCCAATATTATTTCGATTTTATCCCGTTTATAGGTTCAATTCTCGCACCATTGCTGATATTTCTTGCCGTGGTATTTTTTACTTCCCGGATGGCATATAACAGCGAGATCATTGCGATGTTCAACAGCGGAATGAATTTCAGAAGGTTTTTGAGGCCCTATATTATTTGTGGAATTGCCTCCGTTGGTGTGCTCATGTATGCTAATTACTGGCTGGTGCCCGAAACAAATAAGCGGAAACTCGATTTTGAAGATAAATATATCCATGCGCCAAAAAATTATGGCAACAACCTGCATCTCAAGATCGATAAAAATACATTCATCTCTGTAGAAAGATTTAAGTTTAAAACCAATGAAGGATTTAATTTTTCACTTGAAGAATTTGAAGGTGAAGGGAAGGATCGTAAACTGATCACTAAAATAAATTCAAATAAAATTGTTTATCAACCTGAAAAAGGGGGCTGGCGACTTGTTGATTATAAGCGCTGGGATATTTATGATATAAGGGAAAAATACCGCGAAGGAAAACAACTCGACACTTTACTGGACATGGTTCCAAAAGATTTTGAAGAAGACATCCGTCTCAAAGATGTATTAACTTTTAATGAAATGGAAGACTATATCAAAGAAAAAGAAAAAGAAGGAACTGGCGAACTGGAATATTATCGCGTTGAACAATATCGCAGGGCATCATCAGCTTTATCAGTTTTAATTTTGGTGGTGATGGGTGCGGCATTAGGATCAAAAAAGATCCGCGGCGGAAACTGGTTTAATATTATTGCAGGTGTTGCACTAAGTGCTTTATATGTTTTCTTCATGCAATTCTCTACCACATTTTCCACTAACAGCGATCTCCACCCAATAATCGGAACAAATATTCCAAATATTATTTTCGCTTTGATCGCTTTAGTGTTGGTGAGATATGCGAGTAGATGATACTTGATGCTGGATACTTGATGCTGGATACTTGATGCTGGATGCTATCTGCTAACTGAGACTGAGACTGCCAAATGCCAAGCCCCCTAACCCCCCAAGGGGGAACTGACTTTTCGTTCTAGCACAATACAATCCAGCATCGGCTGTTCATCGGCTGTTTATCGGCTGTTCATCGGCTGTTAAAACGGCGGTTCCTCATTCAAATCCACCCCTTCCATATCATCCATTTTTGATTTTCTGGTGATGGTAGCTTTATTATCTTTTAAAACATTTGCGAGTGGAGTTAAATTTTGTGGTGAATACATTTCATCGAGGTCAACGAATTTTATGAATTTGTCGATGAAGCGCACACGGATATTTTCAAGCGCACCATTTCTATGTTTGGCGATGATCACTTCTGCAATACCTTTTGTGGGGTTGCCATTGTCGTCAACATCCAAACCATAATATTCAGGGCGATACAAGAAGCAAACAAGATCAGCATCCTGTTCAATTGCTCCCGATTCACGAAGGTCGGAGAGCATTGGTCGTTTTGTACCGCCGCGGTCTTCCACCTTTCTGCTTAATTGCGAAAGGGCTATGATTGGAATATTTAATTCTTTGGCAATTGATTTCAGCGATCGCGATATCTGGCTGATCTCCTGTTCGCGGTTACCGCCTTTGCCAACTTCCGATGTGGTCATCAATTGTAAATAATCAATTACGATCAATTGAATGTCGTGCTGCATTTTTAACCGGCGGCATTTTGCACGCAACTCAAAAATATTAATTGCTGGTGTATCATCAATAAATATCGGCGCCTCGCTCAGTCTTCCCGACAATTTCACCAACTGCACCATTTCATGTTCCACCAAATTTCCTTTAATAATTTTTTCTGCGGGAATTTCAGTTTCGGCGCTTATCAAACGTTTTACCAATTGCTGTGCACTCATCTCCAGTGAAAATACCGCCACCGGTTTTTTAAAGTCGACGGCCGCATTTCTTGCAAGCGATAAAGTGAATGCAGTTTTACCCATTGAAGGGCGGGCTGCAACAATGATCAGATCCGATTTCTGCCATCCACCGGTCAACCTGTCGAGATTCGTAAATCCTGAAGGACAACCCGTTAACGAATCTTCATGTTTTCTTGCCTCATCAATTTCTTTAATGGTGGAGCTCAATAAATTATTAATGTCGCTATAACTGGTGCGTAGATTTTTATCGGCAATATTGAAAAGGTTTTGTTCCGCTTTATCAAGCAATTCAAATACATCGGTTGTATCTTCATATGCATCGTGCACGATCTCTGTGGAAATTCTAATCAGCTCACGCTGAATAAATTTTTGTGCAACAATTCGCGAATGATGTTCAATATGCGCTGCGCTTGCCACCCGGTTTGTAAGCGAGGTAACATAAAAAGGGCCGCCGGCTTCTTCCAGTTGACCCATTTTCCTCAACTCTTCTGTTACCGTCAAAAGGTCAATGGGTTGTGTTTTTTCAAATAACCTTCTAATGGCGGTAAAGATCAGTCTGTGCCTGTCGTCATAAAAACTTTCGGGGCGTAAGATTTCGATTGCATTGGTAACTGCATCTCGATCGATCATGAATGCACCGAGCACGGCTTCCTCAAGATCGGGAGCCTGTGGTGGTACTTTTCCATAAACAATTGATGACAGGTCAGCCTGCCGGCGCTTGCGGTCAATATTTTTAAAATTATTGCCTTGCTGATTACTCTCTAATTCAGACATCGGGTTGTGGGTTTGGACGTTTCAAAAATAATTTCCCGTGCAAGCAAAGTCTTCCCACTGCGGTATACGCTCTATTTTTAACCGGATAAAAATGGAAAGATTTTGTTTGAAGAGGGAGGTCAAAAGTAAAACCGCTTTTCATAGTATGCTAATATTTTTCAATAAATAAATTTGAACATTTAAAGGTTACTTATTTCACTTTCACTAACGTTGATTTTACTGTAATTTACATTGGAAAGAAAAAAATTTCTCACCCGTTATCCACATAAAAAATGTCAACTTGAGGTTTGTCAACAATAGTGCGTAAAATCGATTTGTGCAGATGGATTTATAGCCGTGGAGTATACGCAACTAACTTCTAACTTCATACTTCTAACTTGATACTTCCTCCTTCAATCCGTTCCATTGAGAGCCTCAATTTTATTGAGACCCTCAATTCCACTACTTCATACTTCTTACTTCTTACTTCTAACATCTAACTTAAAATTTATGTGCCCTTTTCTTTATCATGCCGCCTTTGGTATCTTTTATACTATTCATAACAACAAATGCCGTTTGATCAATTTTTTCGATCTCAGCATTTAATTTACTTACTTCGAGCCTGGTGACCACAGTAAAAATAATATCGATCTCGGTATCATCATATCCTCTTTTTCCAAATCCTTTTTCGCCTTTATAAACGGTAACACCCCTGCCGAGATCTTCTGTGATCATTTTTCTTATCGCGGTTGATTTATGTGAAATAATTGTTATTCCCGTGTACTCCTCAATCCCTTCAATAATAAAATCAACTGTTTTTGATGCAGCGAGATAAGTGAGCATAGAAT
>JBIOHA010000116.1:0-8350 GCA_044448625.1 Chitinophagales bacterium
ATTGAAGATCTGACCTGAATAAAAAGTCAAGACAAAAATAATTTCTGATGCCAATCCATAAGTCCTTAACTTTGATAGTGCGTGATTGTTACCACCATTTATTTTTTCCTATTGATTCAAAGTTAAGACCTTCAATAATATGCATCGACTCAGAATAATTGTTTTATTCCCGATTTTCTTAATTCAATCAGCATTATTCAGCCAGGATATTGTTTTCGACGGATTAAAAGAAATCAATGGCACACAACTCTATATTAAAATAATCGGGAAAGGCGAGCCGCTGCTGGTGGTGCATGGGGGCCCGGGGTTAAACCATGGTTATTTACTTCCTCATCTCGAATCATTGGCAAAAAAATATCAATTGATCTTTTATGATCAGCGTTCTGCCGGGGCATCGAAACTGAACGTGAAAGCGAATATGAATTTTAAAACCTTTGCTGACGATATTGAAGCGATAAGAAAAGAATTTCATTATGACAAGATAAATATCATTTGTCATTCCTGGGCTGCATTACCGGCAACAACCTATTTATTGAATTATGCTCAAAATGTAAGCGCTATTATTTATTGCAGTCCCATTCCGCTGAATAATTCTTTTGCCAACCAAACGTCGCATAATGCCATTGAAAGAACTTCCTCTGCCGACAGCCTGAAACGGGTGGAGTTGATGGCATCGGTGGGATTTCAAAAGGGCGACATGGAAATAATCAACCAATTAATGATGCTGAGCTTTAAACAATTGTTTTGCGACACCAATAAAAAATAAACCTGCTCGATCCGAAACTTCCCGATAATTATCTTGTTGCTTCTTTATCGCTTGCAGGCTTAATGATGGATATGAAATCATTTAATTTTTATCCGGAGTTGAAAAATATAAACGTTCCTGTGCTTATCATTCATGGTAATTGCGATATAGCACCTTTGGAAGCAGATCAGAAATTACAGGAATCATTTCCCAATGCTACATTAAATTGTTTTGAAAAATCCGGTCATTTTCCGTTTATTGAGGAGAATAAATTATTTATTAAAACCGTGTCTGCATTCCTGAAGGCAAATGATGAGTAATGAGTAATGAGTGATGAGTAATGAGTTTGATTCCGGGATGGTTTAAATTCCTGGTTCCTTATTCCTAATTCCTCTTTCGCCAAAAAGACACCAAGGCACAAATAATGAATAATGAATAATGAATAATGAATAATGCGTTTGAAACCACTGGGTTTATATTCTCACTACTACCCACTGCGCCTGCTCACTTTACTTCTTACTTCATACTTCTTACTTCCTACTTCCTACTTCCTACTTCTTACTTCTTACTATCTTTTCCACATTCGCTTTGATTCCTCAAATGTATTTTTTAGCTTTGATAAGTTCTTACACTCAATGTGGCACACACGCCTTAACCAATTCAATTAACGCCACATTTTTTATTAATGCTAAAGTGGATTGCTTCCTCAATCCTCTTGACCACCACACAATTATTCCTTAATGCACAATATTGTATAGAGAACCGGTTTACTGAATTAGACTTGTTTACTTCAGATGATATTGTCATCCAGAACAATATTATGTACGGCCTTGCTGACGACTGGTATGGCGGGTATATGCAACCTCAACTGAATTCTTTCAATATTGCCTATCCCGATCCTGCAATTGATACCCTGGAAAAAAGACCCCTTGTGTTGTTAGCACATGGTGGTGGTTTCTGGGGCGGAGAAAAAGAAAATCTCGATGACATCATTCTCAGCCTTGCGCAAAAAGGATTTGTTGCGGTAACGCTCAATTATAGAAAAGGCTGGGATTCATTTGGCGATCCTATTTATTGCCTTGGTGATGGCGAATCACTTGCAGAGGCAATTTATAAATCAATGCAGGATATTCAGGCTTGTTTCCGATTTGTGGTCGCAAATGCGGCATCATATGGAATTGACACGGCATGGATATTTGCCGGTGGCGAAAGCGCAGGTGTTTTTGCTTTATTCAACAGCATATTTATTTCGCAGGAGGAATGGAATCTTTTATATCCTACTCATGAATTAATGTATGGTTCATTGTATGATGCAGTCAATGAAATTGAAACTAACTTTTCAGTAAAGGGATTTATTAATATGTGGGGTGGAATTTTGGATACGGCACATATGCAGGTTGCCCAATTAAAACCACTCATCAGTTTTTATGGAACAGATGATAAAATAGTGCCTCCATATTCCGGTCATTTTCAGGACTGCGAAAATTATACTTTCATTTATGGTTCAGCTTCATTGAATGATTATTATGATCACTATAATGTTTGCAATGTATTGCATGCCAGAGAGGGATTTGGTCACGAAATATATGATCATGATTATGTGGTGGGAAATAGTGCATGTTTTATGAGATCATTGTTATGTGATGAATGTGAAAACTATGAAGTTGAATACATGGAAGCAGATTGTCAAACCGCACAAGAAACGGAAATTCAAAATAATTTAATTGATGGATTAGCGGTATATCCAAATCCGGCTAATAATTTTGTAATGATCAATTGTCCTGGTTCTGAAAACGAAATCATACTGTATAATTTTTCAGGAGCAATAATGGATGTTCAGTTTGCGAAAAATAATGACGCATTTATATTAAACACCTCTGAATTGCCTGATGGGATCTACTTTTTTTCTATTAGGGGAAAAATTGTTCAAACAGGGAGGTTTATAATTGTGAATTGAGTTTTATTTCTGTGTTAAAGGATATTTATCCCTAACTTTTCAAATTTCAGTTAATGGAGATGCTCCCATTTTTATCAAGTCCCTCACCCGTTCTACTTCTTACTTCTTACTTCTAACTTCTTACTTCTAACTTCTGACCTCTTACCCCCTTCAGTTCTTCGAATCTTATATCAGAAACTTCCGAACAATTTAATGAATTCTCCTTACCTTTGAGTTTAGAATTAATCTAAACAAGTTAATGCCGATAAAGATCCTGATAGCCGAAACGCAATATCTCATCATTGAGGGGTTAAAGTCCCTGTTTAAGCGTTATCCGGAAATACAGGTAATTGGTGATACTGCTACCAAGGAGGATCTTTTCGCCACATTACACACTAAAAGCCCCGATGTTATACTCATCGATCCGCTCAGTCTCAATAATTTCAGGTTCGATGATATCAGCACCATAGAAACAGTTTGTCCCGGAACCCGGATCCTGATCATCACTGATATCCAAAATACCGATTCGGTGCATAAGATCGTTTCCACCGGTGTAAAGGGATTTCTGACCAAGACCTGCGATGAAAAAGAGATCGTTGATTCCATCTATGCGCTGATGCGGGGAGAGAAAATGTTCTGCTACAAGGTGGTGAATATTATCATGAACAAAGGGGATGTTACCGAAAATTGTAAACCCGCCCTATTGTCTGAACGTGAGATCGAGATCATCAGGCTCATTGCAAATGGATATACTACTCGCCAGATCGCTGACACCTTATACAGAAGCTTCCATACCATTACCACACACCGGAAAAATATTATGAAAAAGCTGGATATCAACTCCTCATCCGAATTGCTGGTGTATGCAATGAACAATGGATTAATTCAACCAAGGGAGCAACTGGTTACCGGCCGCTAACATCTTGCCTCAAAGGTCATAGTTATGTAAGACCTAACTTTACAACAAGTTTCCGCAATACATGAATGTTAAGACCATACGCTTTGTAATTATTCTGGGAGTTGTGGCTATCGTTACCATTATTTTATCCCAGGTATTTTGGATTCGCAAAGGACTTACCATCAATCAGTCGAATTTTGAAAATGCCGTTACGGTGACTCTGGAACAAATTGCGGCAAAAATTGAGATCCAGAATCACGGAAAAAAAATCACGGAGCATCCGGTAATAAGAATTTCACCACACGCATATGTGGTAGATATTGCGGAAGAAATAGACCTTAACCAACTCGATTATTATATCCGCAACGAGTTTTCAAATCCTTTTCACAAAGTTGATTTTATTTACCAGGTATTTGAAACGAACCACGATGTAATGGTTTTTGAAGAAAGTGTTTCCGGAGAAATTAAACATGCTACAATTGTTTATCCTACCAATTTGCCCAAACTCACCGAGTCCACTTATTATTTTAAAATTAATTTCCCTGACAGGCCGATTGTAAACACAGTAATGCTTTTTGTTTGGTCAACCTCAATCATTGCCCTTACCATTGTGATGGTATTTTTCGGTTATTCGCTCGATGTTATTTACCGCCAGAAAAGGCTGAGTGAATTTCAAAAGAACTTTATCAATAACCTGGCGCATGAATTTAAAACGCCAATTTCAACCATTGGAATTTCTGCTGAAGTTTTAAATGAGCCTGAAATTATTGAGGAGCCTGAGCGCCTTAAAAATTATGCTACCATAATTAAAAATGAAAATACCCGGCTTACCGGCCAGGTGAGCAAAATTCTTGAGTTGGCCAAGTTGGAAAATGATGAACTGATATTGAATTATGAAAAATTTCATCTCAATGAACAGATCAGGGAAATTCTTCATTCGTTCCAGGTACGCATTGATGAAACCGGTGGAAAGGTGATCGCGGAATTAAACGCAAAAAATGACCTTGTTGAAGCCGATGCTGTTCATCTCCAGAATGTGATCAACACGTTGCTGGATAATGCATTGAAGTATAACAATAAGGTGCCGGAAATTACTGTCATCACCGGCAGGGATGATACCGGTATCTTTATTTCCATCAGCGATAATGGTATCGGAATTCCAAAAGAATATCATAGGAAAATATTTGAAAAATTTTTTCGTGTCCCCACTGGAAATATCCATAATGTAAAGGGTTACGGGCTGGGGCTCAATTATGTAAAAATGATCGCAAAGGCCCACAAATGGAGGCTGCGGGTTGATAGTGAATTGAATAAAGGCAGTATATTTACACTTATAATTCCACAATAAATAAACAGATGGAGAGCAAGAAGGCAAAAATTTTATACGTTGAAGATGATGTAAATCTTGGTTTTGTAACGAAGGATAATCTTCAGAAAAAAGGGTATGATATTACGTTATGCCAGGATGGATTAACTGCGGCGCAAACATTTACTCAGCAAAAATTTGATCTCTGCATCCTCGACGTGATGTTGCCGAAAATTGATGGATTTGCGCTTGCTCAAAAATTTCGCGACAAAGATAAAAATGTGCCTATCTTGTTTCTTACTGCAAAGTCGATGCTTGAAGATAAATTACAGGGATTCAAGATCGGAGGCGATGATTATATCACAAAACCATTTAGTATAGATGAGCTGGTTTTAAAGGTGGAGGTATTTTTAAAACGCAGTAAGGTGTATTCCGATAATGTGGAAGTAAAAAATAAATATAAGATCGCAGGTTACGAATTTGATTTTAAAGAGCTGAACTTAAAAAATACAGATAACTCATATACGCTAACCCTGCGTGAAGCAGAATTATTGAGAATGCTATCGCTCAACCGCAACCAGGTAGTTCGCCGCGAAAATATTTTGCACCAGGTTTGGGGAGAGGATAATTATTATATCGGCAGGAGCCTCGATGTTTTTGTTTCCCGCCTAAGAAAAATGTTTGCCGACGAAGAAAATGTTCAAATAGAAAATGTTCGCGGTGTCGGGTTTAAGTTTATAGTGAAGGAATAACTGCAGGAACGCAGATGAAACGGATTAAGGAGATTAAAACAGATTTTTAATTAAACGTTCTTTGCGCACTTTGCTCTTTGCGGTCTCTGCGTGAAAAGACTATTTAAATACAAAGCACACGGATGCCGCTGTCATATAGCGGATAAAACGGATTTTTAATTAAATATTCTTTGCGCACCTTGCTCTTTGCGGTCTCTGCGTGAAAACCCGCCTTTAAATAAAAAGAGACCGCTCTTTCGAAGCAGCCTCTTACTGAGTTAATCATAAACGAGTGTCGATAATAAATTAAACCAATCCCTGGGCTAACATTGCATCGGCAACTTTTACAAATCCGCCGATATTCGCACCCTTTACATAATTAATATGTTTTCCTTCCTTGCCATATTTAACACAGGTATTGTGAATATTATGCATGATCTTTTTTAGCTGGGTGTCCACCTCTTCACGGCTCCAACTCATGCGCAAACTATTCTGGCTCATTTCCAATCCACTGGTTGCAACACCACCGGCATTACTTGCTTTACCCGGAGCAAATAATGTTTTATTTTCAAGGAAGGCGGTAACAGCCTGCGGCGTGCACGGCATATTCGCACCTTCGGCCACACATTTAACACCGTTTTTAATAAGCAGTTTTGCATCCCTACCAGTTAATTCATTTTGTGTTGCGCATGGCAATGCAACATCACATTTAATTCCCCATGGAGTTTTACCAGCAAAATAATCGCATTTATATTTATCGGCATATTCTTTTATCCTGCCACGCTTTTCATTTTTAAGGTCCATGAGATAAGCAAGTTTCTGGCGGGTAAATCCGTCCTTGTCGTAAATGTATCCGTCGCTGTCGCTTGCGGTTACCACTTTTGCTCCGAGGTCGAGACATTTTTCGATTGCGTATTGCGAAACGTTTCCACTTCCCGAAACAACAACAACTTTATTTTTAAACTCCTGGTTTTTTGTTCCCATCATTTCGCTCGCCAAATAAACGGTGCCATATCCCGTTGCTTCAGGGCGGATTAAACTTCCACCCCATTCCAGACTTTTCCCTGTAAGTACACCGGTGAATTCATTTTTTAATTTTTTATACATGCCATACATGAAGCCGATCTCTCTTCCGCCAACTCCAATATCACCAGCGGGAACGTCGGTAAACGAACCGATATGCCTGTATAATTCCGACATAAAACTTTGGCAGAACCGCATCACCTCCATATCGCTTTTCCCTTTCGGATCAAAATTGCTTCCGCCTTTGCCTCCGCCCATCGGCAAGGTGGTAAGGCTATTTTTAAATACCTGTTCAAAGGCGAGGAATTTTAAAATAGATAAATTAACGGTAGGATGAAACCGCAACCCGCCCTTGTAAGGCCCGATGGCGCTGCTCATCTGTATCCTGTAACCGCGGTTGATCTGAATCTCGCCACTATCGTCCACCCACGGCACCCTGAAGGTCATGATACGTTCAGGTTCTGTCATTCTTTCAAGGATCTTTGCTGTTTTGTATTTCGGATTTTGTTCGATAAAAGGAATTACGGCTTCGGCAACTTCATGCACTGCCTGTAAAAATTCTTTCTCACCCGGGTTTCGGCTTTCAACAGCAGCCATAAATGCTTTAACATTTTTGTCCATAAGAGTGGTGTTTAATTGAGCCGTGAAGTTAAACATCCTTTTAAATAAATCAAATGCAACCGGTAAATACAGGAACCTGCGGCCTCTGCGTGAAAAAAACGGATACGACCCCGGAGGGGTCAAATATTGTTAACCCAGAAGCCCCGCCCTAAGACGCTGCCCCGTAGGGGCAAACAACGCAATTTTTGAGCAGAAAAATCAAACTAATTCTCGAGCCGCAGGTAATACATCAAGAAACAAAAATGAATTCGCGGCATGGTCGATCTTACATAAATGATTTGTTTTGCCATTGCTCACCCATAAATAGGGAACATTTAATTTCAGGTTATACCTGGCTATCTGTTCAAAGGTTTTTTGCGAGATATTTACTGCCTCCGACTTACATTCAATAATTAAAACCGGCTTTGCTTTCCTGTTGTATAAAACAATATCGGTTCTTTTTATCAGATCATTTAGCACCAGTTTTTTCTCCACGCTGATCAATGCTTTCGGAAAAAGATGGTCGTTGATGAGATAATGGACAATATGCTGACGCACCCATTCTTCAGGAGTAAGAACAACAAATTTTTTTCTGATGATGTCGAATATGAATGAAGTTTCTTTTTCAGTTTTTATGTTGAGGTCATATTTGGAGAATTGGATGTGCATTGGCGGGTAAAGATAGATCAATTAAACCTTCCCGTAAATTCACAAATGTTGGTTCACGAACTCGTTTGCGAAATAAAATTGGCCAGATATAAAATAACAAAAGCGCTTCACCCAAGCACATTATTATTTGCGGAAAATTTCATATGTACAAAATTTTTCCCATCTATATTAACATTCATGAATCACTTCCCAACAATCACCCTCAGCTTTCTTGTCAGATTGAAAAGTATAAAAACAAACATCATACAAAGAAGGTAAGTATACCATTGTGTGGCATCAGAAATTAAAGAAATTGTATAACCCAGGAATATGCTGGCAGCCACCAATAGAAGCAGGTTAACATACGGGTTTTTCAAACCTCCTTTGCGGAATAGGAAAAAATACAGAGCGATATATGTTCCAATGGTACCAATAAGTATTAAGGGTGAAGTTTCCATAAAAT
>JBIOHA010000117.1:0-8297 GCA_044448625.1 Chitinophagales bacterium
ACATATGATGGAAGCATAAATATATTTTTAAACTCCTTTGGCGATGATGTTTATTTTGACGTGGTTAATGCATTTGGAAAAATTGTTAATTCAGGAAAAATATCCGAACAAATTACGAGCACCGGTCTTCCGTCAAATGGAATTTATTGGATAGTAATACATAGTAACAGTGGTGCACGGCTCAGTGAAAAAGTTGTTTATTGAGATCCAATATTTAATTAGTAATTCCAACTTATACTTTTCCTGTTGATTCTACCAGGTTGAATCTTTCCAGCTAAAAAATAGTACCTATAAATTCGGAAATAAAAAAAACCGCATCGAGGAGCTGATGCGGTTAGCGACTCTAATATGAGAACTAAGAAGAAATTATTAACCCTTATAAGAATACCCTTTTCTTACGGGTATAAAATTGCCGCAATATGATATAGGGCAGTAAGACAGAAAATTCAATTTATTTGACGGCTTTTTTCACAGCATCAGGCTCAAGTTATTGAAAACTAATGCTTTACGTTTTTTATTTGAGGCCATTTAGCGGAATTTGGGAGCAAAAAAAAGTCAATTTTTTTTTTCGAAACCACTAAAACAGCGGTTTATCCTGCTTTTCAGCTTCCGGTTCGTATGAACCCCGGAGGCAATTCTCAGGGCAAAACAATTTTAAACGACGCTTTTTGGAGGATAGCGCAATTAATGAAGTGCCTCTATTGTATAGTTTGTTTCCAGGAAAGAAAATTGATCATTGACCTTCAGCCCGCCAAGTAATTTTCCTAAGGGAGAAAGCAGTGAAAGAATAACTACCGGGGTTTCATCAACCATTATTTTCCCTAAACCAATACTTAAAAACAAATAGCCGTGATTGGTTTTCACCAGGCTGCCAATGCCAATGGCGGGTAAAATCAATTCCGTATCTATTGAATTGATCATTGTTTTTTGCTCAAGGATATTTAATTTCTGCTTATTGAGTTGCACCTGTTCAATTTGCAGCATCGCTCTTGAAGTTTCATACTTATCGCCGGCGGTACTTTTTGTTTCGTTTGAAATGCTGATCGCTATTTCATCTAATTCAATTTGTAACGCATGGAGTTTTGCATCAGTAATTTGAAGAAGATGTGCCACTATTTTTTGCCTGAATGTCAATGCGGAATAATTATTCTCCAAATGTAAATCAATTTAAACTCAAGCTGTATTTTAAAGATCTGTTCACTTTACAATTTTACATTTAGTTTTATCCTGATTCTTGGTTCATGGTTCTTGATTCTATTCATAAAAAACCGCACCCGGGGATGGATGCGGTTCCGAAATCTTAAGGGATCAATGGAGAAGTTGGAATAAAAAGTTTAATGGATGATAAATAATTTTTGTGTGAATAATTGTGCGCCTGCAATAATCTTTGCAATATATTCACCTTGTTCCAGTGCCGGTATTTTAATTGTTTCACCGGATATTATTTTTTCATCTAGCGAATAAACCGTTCTTCCCGTTAAATCGGTAATGATTAAATGATCTATCATATCGTTGTCAGGAGAAATAATGGTGAATGCATTATCAAAAACAGGATTTGGATACAGAATAAACTGTTGTGTGTTTTCTGTTGGGATAGCAGATGAAAGCGCAAAAGTATAAGTGCTTCCGCTTAAAGGAATTTCTTCGCCATCATTTTTAATTGCCCGGATATTTGAAACGTTTATGGTTAATTCACTTGAAATAATTTTTCCGGCAATATTATCTATTACAATAATTCCTAATGAACCAATTTGACCACTGCCTGTAACATTGGTATGATCTGTTCTCGTTATTCCCGCATCAATGGTTTTTATTTCGGGGAAGGTTTTTGTCATGGTGAGTATTTCACCAGGCGAACCTATCCAGCATGGTTCAAATGAAATATCCATCGAAGTGGAATCAATTATTTCTTCACCCTCAAAAGAAATAGAAAAACGGACCCCCGATAATTCAACAGGACCGCCGCCGGCATCGAGCATTATTGGAATTTCGACAAAGCCCAGCGGTAAAGAATCCACTGCAGGGTCGAGATAAATTTCAGCTCCACCACCTGTTGTTTTCAAAGCATAAATTGGATGTTCGGCACCGTAATTTAAACCAATAGCAGTTGTGTCATCAGAATTAATTATTCCGTCGCCGTTGCAATCGGCGTATTTATCATTTGTTCCATCGGGTAATGTATCGAGCCAAACCCCGGCAATATGACCATACCATAAATTATCTGCATCAGTTCTTTCAGGCCCAGTAAACCCAAAAGTTATTCCAAGTGTAAGCAGGTCGTCCATGTCTGCAAGGCCACTGTTATTTGCATCGCCGGGCCAAACACAATTTATACATCCTAATCCAAGTGTGTCAGTCAAAAAAACAAACCCAACTGCAGTATCCTCGTCCAAAGCATCAAAACCTGTAAACCCGATCAGGTCATTACTTAATAATTCCATGTTTTTATTACCTACATCAGGATACCAGAATGGGCCATAAAAACTCAAAATTGGCTCTGAGATATCTATTAATTCTCCCTCTGGTGAAAATAAAAGAAGTCGATCGTATTTATAATCTCCGGTCATATCCTCATACTCAACTAATCCTAATAAATTGGAACCCGATAAGACTATCATATCCATTATACCAAGACTAAATCCTTCAACAAATCCGAGCGTGTATTCCATATTCCAGAGAGTATCTCCAAGGTTATTCCTTTTCATTAAAAAAATTTCCTCATTATCGGCACCACCTCCATACCCGATAAAACCATCGGGGGTTGTTAAAACGCCATTTGTTGTTTTATAGGGGTAATAATGAGAATATTCCGGGATGGTGTCACCGGATAACATTTTGTCAACCACTAAATAGCTGTCACCCAAAATTTCTTGTTGATTAAAAATATAATCATAACCATCTGCATAACCCAAACGACAAAAATCGAAAGGATATGCTGTCCACTCCGTTTCTAATAAGTGGGAAAAATTAATTTCCCCTGTCATTGATATTTCAGTAAGCATGTAATAACAGATGAATGAATCAACCCCGATTGACTTGCGTTCTTTTGCAATCGTGTGAAAGGCGGTTCCTGTAAAAACGGCATCTGTGAAATTTACTCCGGGATAGTCATCAAAAGTGGTATCGGTGAAGCCCAGACTTATAGGATCATAAATTATTGATGATAAGAGCGAGCCATCTTCTCCTAAATGAATAAATGCATCCTGTGTTAAACAATAATAACCATCGCCGGGCATTGGAAAAATTTCAAAAAGAACATTTCCCTCATGGATTAGATCAGTAACTTGCGTACTCCATATTACCTCACCCTCCATATTTATTTTTTTATAAATATTTGAGAAGTATTTAGAAAAACCAACGATTATATTTCCGTCATTTGACGCTACGATTGCCCGCCCGCCGCGACCGCTTGAAAAATCTTCATCGTAGGTAAAATATGCGCCCTGTGCATTTAAATAAACAGGAGCAAACGTTAATAAAAACAGGTATATTGTTTTTCTCATGTTTTTGCTATTAGTGGTTTATTGAACAACAAATAATTTCTGTGTATAAATACCCGTTTGGGAAATCAATTTTACAATATATTCCCCCTGCTCAAGTTCAGGTATTTTAATTGTTGTGCCGGATGATATATTTTCTTTTGTTGAATAAACTTCTCTTCCAGTTAAATCGGTAATAATAAGCTGATCTGCAATTGCATTTTCCGGGAGAATAATTGAAAATTCATTATCAAAAACAGGATTAGGGTAAAGAATAAATTGTTGTGTATTTTCTTTTGGTATAGCAGATAATAAAGTGAAGGTATATGAACTTTGGCTCAACGGTATTTCTTCACCATTATTTTTTATTGCACGAACATTTATAATATTAATTGTTAATTCACTTGAAATAATTTTCCCGGCAATATTATCAATAACAATAATTCCCAGGGTCCCGATTTGTCCATAACCGGTAACATTGGTATGATCTATTCTTGTAATTCCCGCATCAATTGTTTTTATTTCAGGAAATGTTTTTTGCATGGTAAGTAATTCCGGTGGTGTTCCCATCCAGCAATCATCAAAATTTATTTCCATGGCGGTGGAGTCAATTATTTCGAAGCCATCAAACGTTACTGAAAAACGAATACCGGATAATTCAACGGGATTTAATTCATCACCTAACATAATTGGAATATCAACAGGACCAAGTGGCAGTATAGGAATTGCAGGATCAAAATATAATTCAGGATCGCCACCGGTTAATCTTAATTCAACAATTGGGTGATTAGCATTATAATTCAAAGCAATGGCTGAAGTATCCACAGCATTAATAATTCCATCGCCATTGCAATCGGTATATTTTAAATTGGTGCCATCGGGTAATGAATCTATCCAGGCATCTGCATCATGGCCATACCAATCAATGGTATTGTCTATTCTTGCAGCACCAGTTTCACCATAACCTAATCCAAGTGCCAGGAGATCATCCATGTCGGCAATGCCGCTATTATCAGCATCGCCCGGCCAAACGCAATTGAAAACACATTCCATTAAAGCTCCACCTGGAAATGATTTAATGGTTACCATATATGCATCATCGAGAAAGCCTATCTGGTAGTGTTCCAAAGTACCTGTGATGGCAACAGAATTATCAGGCAATGCGATCATTGAAGAATAATCCTCCTGAATACTGTCAATAGCCATATCACATAAATTTAATTCCTGTGTAGCTATTGCGTTTCCATCCAGATCGAAAGTAAAGAGAGTAGAATTTGCGGTATCATCGAGCTCTTCTTCTATACCATAATATTCACAAAGCACATTTATGTTTTCATCTGTGCGTACACATACGTCTAGAGCAAAAGTATTTTGATAGGCTGAAGTTAATTTTCTAAACCATATTACATTACCCGAATCATCAACTTTCGATAAATATGTAAAAACACTATCGGGTGATGGATCATAATCTGTTTCGCCAATAATTAAATAAGTGCCGTCGTAATTTTCTTTTACATTTATAAATTCAAAATTCACAGGTATTTCATAAATCTGAGCCCATTGGGCCTGCATATACTCATCGTGCTTATATAAAAAGAACCGTGATGTATCGCTCGCAAAATCAATCCATCCACCTAAAATAAAACCATTATCGCTTGTATGAGTACTTTTTACCATTCTGAATTCAATAGAATCGTATGGTATTCCGAAATACTCATACAATGGCGTAATTCCAACATCTTCTATAATTTCTCCATCAGGATTAAAAATTTCAGTGTAGAAACTGCCTTCATTACTTCCTGTTTGGAAATAAACCCAGGCAATACTATCGGTTGAAATCTCATAGGTAAGATAATTATCAATCCACCCGGGATCCAGTTCATCTACATAACTATCCGTTTCCCAAATTTCATTTCCATATGCATCCAGCTTAACCACCCATAGGTCTTCGTCAAAATCATCAAAACACGAGATCAGAAAACCACCATCTGGGGTATTGACTATTGATGAAGGAATCAGGACAGAACCGTATAAGGTGGAATCGTAATCTATAACGGTTCCCCAAAGCGTATTCCCATACTCGTCGAATTTTGTTACGTAAATTACTGATTCAAAGCCTCCGTCTCCATCAGAAAAAAACCCGCAGGAGATGACATTTCCATCAGGTCCAGTGGTTAACAACCCACCGAAACCATTAAGGAAATCACTTCCCTCAATTCCGCGACGGGCTTGAACCCACCCGGTTTGAGCCTTTATAAAAAAAGGTATTAGGCAAAATAGCACCAGGATCAGTTTTTTCATCTGTTTTTATTTAAGTGCCGTCAAGAGACAACTATTCAGATACAAATATCAACAGCCCTACCGGTGAAAAAAAGAACAATAATTTGAGATTATAGATTAGAAGCATATACTTATTAAAGGCTAAGTAGATAACATCCAATGCATTAGGATGGAATGATTTGAAGGTTTATAGCAAATAAGGAAGTTCCGGCCATTATTTCATGACCGGAACCAATGGCTTTTCCACTTATACGCCTAATTCTGTAGGAAGATGATGCTTTCTGAAAAGGCTCCCTGCTCAGTCACGATTTTAAGAATGTACTGCCCGTTATTTAAATCAGGTACTTTGATATAATTTGAATTTAAATATTTGTATTGAATTATTTCTTCACCCAAAATATTGCAAATGGATAAACTATTAATCGTAACAGGAGATTGAATATTTAATTCATTTCCTGTTATTGGATTTGGATAAAGATTGAAGTGCTGTGCATTTTCTGAATTCACTCCGGTTTCCAAGCCAAATGTATATGAGCTTTCACCTAAAGGCACTTCAGTTCCATCAAATTTAATTGCCCTTATATTATTTATTGAAATTGTCAATATGCCGGAATTTGTTTTATACGCTTCAGTGTATTTCCCTGCAATATTATCGATCACCACAAAACTTAAAGATCCGATTTGTCCGTAACCTGCCGCATTTTCTTTATCAATTCTTGATACTCCAACGTCAATTGTTTTTTCACCGGGAAATTCTTTTGTCAGTGTAATTATTTCTGGAATTGTCCCGATCCATGAAGGTTCAAAACCATATGCCATAGTTGTTGTGTCAAAGGCCTCGTCTCCTGTAAATGTTACTGAAAATCGCAATCCATATAGTTCAACGGGTTCTGTTACCTCACCTAACATTACCGGGATATTTACCAATCCAAGTGGTAATGTATCTGAAGCGGGATCTAAATAAATTTCCGGATCGGCACCGCCGAGTTTAAAATCAACTATCGGATGTTCATTTAAATAATTCAATGAAATTGCAGTTGTATCATCCGCATTAATTATTCCGTTGCCATCACAATCAGTGTATTGCAAGTTTGTTCCATCGGCAAGTGTGTCGGTCCACGCCCATGCATAATGACCATACCAGTCGATACTGGTATCCAATCTTTCTATACCGGTTTCACCATATGCTATACCGAGCGTAAGCAGATCATCCATGTCTGCAATTCCGCTGTTATTTGCATCACCCGGCCAAATGCAATCGTAATAGCATTCTTCCAGCGTTCCGTCCGGCGCAGATTTTATTATTGTAGAATAATATTGATAATAATGGTAACGTCCACCAATAGAATAACCTCCGTCAGCTGTTGCTTCTAATGACCAAACCTCCATCCATCCATGCCCTCCTGGAACAGTATCATAAATATATGTATAACCACCTGTGTCAATAGGTATCGAATCAATTGCTACATAAGCTGGGCCATCGGGAAAATTTATATCCTCCTGAGACAGGAGGTCACCATCTGAATTGAGAATGTTTACAGAATAGGAGTAATAGCCATAGGACGGTTGATAGACCATAGCAATTCTGCCATCTGCTAATTCTGCAATCGGTGCACCGTCGGGAGTAATCTCTCCGGGATCAGTAATAACCTGTTCCCAAATTACTGCCCCAGCATCGTCAAACTTTTTTAATCTTACTGTATTATCAGAGTGAGACGATCCCAGCAGGAACCCGCCGTCTGCTGTGCTGCTAAAGCTGTCGTTTCTTGAATCTTCTGACCCATCGATCGGAGTTATTGTATACCATTCTAATTCGTTGTCTGCATTAAACTTGTATAATGCCCAGTTTTCAGAAGTGGAGGCTCCTGCACAGGTTGCCCAACCACCGTCAGGGGTTGTTGTGATACCCGCTAGTCTGAAATAACCAGGTGCTCCAGGATACCAGCTGTCAGGGAGAATTGTATAACCCAAATGTTCTCCACTTTCTGATACATGGAGAGCCCATGCACCAGTACCAAATATATAACCGACTGCAATAAAGGAACCATCACTCAACTCGGTAGCGAAGGAATAATAATTCATAGTTAAGCCTGTTGTATCAGTCCATGAAGAGGTTTCCCATTCAAGTGCACCGGTTTCATCTACCTTATAGAACCAAGGTATTTCAGAAATGGTAGCATAAATAACGGCACCACCATCATCCTGGGGCATTACATTATATGCCGCAGAACCAGGGTAAGGGCCAAGCTCAGAAACTTGCCATATTTCATTGCCAGATTCATCGAGTTTCATTACCCAGTTTGAGGATACCCAGGAAACAGCTCCAACAACAAAATATTCTCCGGTGGAAGATTGTTTTACATCCTCAACTTCATAACCGTATTGTTTCCATGCCCATTGGGCGTTTGTAGTAAAATGAGTAAGGCAAAAGACGGATAGGTAAATTAGCTTTTTCATGATAGTTTAAATTTAGTCATTCGATATTTATTCATGATTGTAAAAATCTCCCTATAATCAATTAAAGCAAAATACAAATTC
>JBIOHA010000118.1:0-8266 GCA_044448625.1 Chitinophagales bacterium
CAACAGAAAGGATATTTCAGGTATTAGCAGCTTCTTTTTGAAGCGAATCTAAGAGTGCTGCAAATTGCCTTGCGTTTTCTTTTCTTGAATAAATATCAATTCCCTTATTCTCGAATATTAAATTGCCGCTTTTATATTTATTATATAGTGATAATAACTTTTCCCTGATATCATCTTCATTATCCAGCTCGGCAAAAACGCCTGAATTTGTTTCCCTGATAATTTTCGCAGCATCTCCCTTGGAATTTCCAATCGCCAGAATGGGCCGGTGTGCAGCAAGATATTCAAAGAGTTTTGCAGGAATACGTCCCAATATATCCTGTGTATCATTCAGCAGGAGCAGCAGTACCGGCGACCGCTGCATAGAATAAACAGCTTCTTTATGCGGAAGGTGTTCGGACTGTGAAAAATAATTTTCAAGGTGGTAATTTTTAATACTTTCCAACACTGAATAATCAGCCTTGCCTGTAAACATAATTTTAAGATCGTTTTTAAATCCTTCGTTTTCTGCAACAAGTGCTTCCAATGCTGCCCATAATTTTTCAGGGTTTCGTTTGTTATTGATCATGCCTGCATGATGCAATAAAAATCCATCGTATAATGGAATATTTCCATTTACAAAATCATCATCGTCATAACCATTTGTAATTACAATTGTATTCCCATTATTCAGCTTATTAAAATCATTTGCCCAATTCCAGCTTACCACAACTACCTTATCGGCAAATGTCAAAACCTCTTTTTCAAGCCGGTGATGTTTTTTATCTGCCCGTTTTGATAATTTTAATTCGTGGTAGTAGTCAATTTTCGTCCACGGGTCGCGGAAATCTGCTACCCATGGAATATTCAATTTCTTTTTCAATCCGGCGCCAATTAAATGCATACTATGCGGTGGTCCTGTTGAAATGATCGCATCAACAGGATTATCGAGAAGATATTCGCTAAGGAATTTTATTGATGGTTTTACCCAGAATTTTCTTGCATCGGGAATAAAAAAATTCCCCCTGATCCAAATGGCAGCATCCTGCAGTAAGCCCTGCTTCTTTTTTTCCTGGAGGAATGCAGCGTTTATTTTTTCCTCTTTTTTAAATCCCAGTAATTTCCTGTATAAATTATAGGGTTCAAGTATCGGGCGTCTGATAACTGTAATTCCTTCGGGAACTGATGATTCCAGTGAGTGGTCTACAACAGGCACCTCACCATCCAATGCAGTATAAATAAGAGGCTCCCAACCAAACGACCTGAAGTATTTCGCCATTTTCACCCAGCGCTGAACAGCTACACCGCCAACGGGAGGCCAATAATAGGTAATGATCAATACTTTTTTCAATTCCGGAATTATCGGTTTAAAATTATAACATCTCTATTAATAGTCCTGTTTTCATTGAAGTTATTACCTTAGCGCTTCAAATAAAGGAGATCATGACCACTTTAAAAAACAGGAAAAATATCTTACCCATCATCATAGCTTTGGTAGTATTTTTTTTATTTAGTGCAATATATTTTTATCCGCTCCTGCAGGGAAAAATTCTGATCCAGAGTGATGTAATTAATCATATCGGAACAAGTAAAGAAGCCAACGAATATTTTGATACTTCCGGTGAAACCGTGTTATGGACAAACTCGCTTTTTGGCGGCATGCCTACCTACCAGCTTTCTATGCAGGAAAATGGAAATCTATTTGAAAAAGTGATCAAATACCTCGGTGTATTTTTACCGCGTCCGGCTAATTATATGTTCATTGCCCTTGTTTGTTTCTTTATTTTTCTACGAAGTTTCAAGATAAATAATTACCTGGCTTTTTCTGGAGCACTTTGTTATGCACTTGGTACCTACCTTATCACATTTATGGAAGTGGGTCATAATACAAAAGTTGCCTCCCTCGCGTTAATGCCACTCGTACTCACAGGAATTAATTATTTATTGCAAAAGCGATTTTGGCTCGGGGCTACCATCACCTTATTTGCAATGACATGTGAGATCACAGCCAACCATCCGCAAATAACATATTATATGTTCCTGCTTATATTATGTTGGATGATATCGGAATTTATATTTTCTATTGGCGAAAAAAAGTTGCCCGCCTTTTTCAAAACTGCGGCAGTAATTATTTTATCTGTTGGTTTTGCTGTTTTGGCAAATACTTCACGGTTATGGACAACATATGAATACAGCAAAGAAACAATTCGCGGTGGAAGCGAATTATCCAATGCCAATCATGAAGCCGGGTCTACTGGATTAAGTCCCGAATATGCATTTTCGTGGAGCTCGGGATTAGCAGAATCATTTAGCATCATGTATTCCAATTTCGCCGGTGGCGGAAGCGGATTTTCGTTCTTGCAAAATAATAAAGGCGAAACAAATGATGGCCCTTTGCTCACTTATCTTCAAAACCTCAATCAAAAAGATCCTGATAAGGTACAGGAATTAATGCAGGCAACAGGACAAGCTACAAAGTATTGGGGTGATATGCCATTTACTTCCGGGCCGATATATGTCGGATCCATTTTATGTTTTCTTTTTCTCCTGGGTGCATTGCTTGCTGATAAAAAATTAAGATGGTGGTTGATCGCAGCAACACTATTATCGTTATTTCTCGGTTGGGGAAAAAACTTTCCGGCATTTAATAACTTCATGTTCTATAATTTTCCATTGTATAATAAATTCAGAACGGTATCAATGGCGATGACGATATTATGCCTCACCATTCCGGTAATGGCATTTTATATTGTAAATAAATTTTTATCCGAAGAAAATGACATTACCCGCGAAAAAAAATTTACTGCTTTAAAATGGAGTGCCCTTGTTGTTGGCGGATTGAGCTTATTGTTATTGTTTTCGCCTTCATTATTCGACCTTACAAGCCCTAGAGAGGAATTGTTTTTGTCGGAGGTAAATGATCCGCAGACGGTCAATTTTTTCGAATTATTAAAAGATGAAAGGGCCTCAATGATCAGGACAGATATTTTCGTAAGTGCATTTTTTATTGGACTTGTTGCACTTACTTTATTTCTTTTTCTTAAAAAAACAATTTCAAAGAAAATTGCCATTGCAGTGATCTGTATTCTTCCCGTGCTCGATCTGTTGATCGTTGATTCAAAATATCTAGGTAAAGAAAACTATGCCGAAGCCGATTTTTATGAAAAGCGTTTTCGACAGGCAAATCCGGTTATTAAGGATAACGATCCGGATTTCCGTGTTTGGAATACTTTAACGGCGCTCGATCAGGATGGCATGACGTCCTATTATTATAAAAGTCTCGGTGGTTATCACGGGGCCAAGCTACAGCGCTACCAGGATCTGATAGATGGGTATCTGAGCAAAGGGAATATCGATGTGGTGAATATGCTCAATACAAAATATGTTATAACCAACCGCGGCAATAAAACCTCTGTGGAAAGAAACCCGAGGGCTTGTGGAAATGCATGGTTTGTTGATACTGTTGTTATGGTGAAATCTGCAGATGAAGAATTTGCCTCACTGGAGAAATTTAATCCGCGAGAAAAAGTTTTTGTAAATGAAGAATTTAAATCGCAGATCCCGGCACTTCATGTTGCAATGGATTCCGCAAGAAATATTAAGCTTACTAAATATTCTCCCAATGAAATGACCTACCAGGCATCGAGCAATATTGATGGCCCAGCAGTGTTTTCGGAAATTTGGTACCGCGGTAACGAGGATTGGAAAGCATATATTGATGGAAAATATACAGATCATTTCAGGGCGAATTATGCTGTGCGTGGGTTATGGATCCCTCAAGGAGAACATGAAATTGTTTTCAAATTCGAGCCAAGATCTTTTTATAGCGGTAAAAAGATCTCCGGAATTTTCTCGGGCCTGGTTTTAATTTTAGTGGCAGGCGGAGTTTTTATCACCGTGAAAAAAGAAAAAAATAAAAATTCAACAGAAATACAACAATAATTCATGCAGTACGATCCGGTTAAAAGGAGTTTAGGTAAGGTATTTAATGCATCACCCGGTTTAAGGATACTCTTTTATAAACTGCTCGACCTGCTGCTGCTCAGGTCGTGGCACATTCATAAAGCCCTCAGGAAGTGGAATCGCGAACAAAGATCAAAAGAAATTAATATCCTGGATGCCGGTTCAGGGTTTGGGCAATATTCTTATTATCTCAGCAAATTAAATCCATCATGGAAAATTCTTGCGGTAGATGTAAAAGAGGAACAGATAGCAGACTGCAACATTTTTTTTAAAAGGATAAACGGGAAAAATATTCATTTTGAGATTGGCGATCTCACAAAATTTCAAAGCCCGGATACATTTGATCTTGTTGTATGCGTAGATGTGATGGAGCATATATTAGAAGATACAGACGTGTTTAAGAATTTCAATAATTCCTTGAAAACCGGGGGCATGTTATTGATCTCTACCCCATCCGATCAGGGTGGATCAGATGTAAAAGAGGACGACGAGCATTCATTCATCGAAGAACACGTTCGTGATGGGTACAACATGGAAGGCATAATCAGTAAATTAACCAATGCGGGTTTCAAAAAAATTGAAGCAAAGTATGCTTATGGAACACCGGGAAAGATCTCGTGGAAATTATCCATGAAATATCCGCTGCAGCTTTTAAATGTTTCAAAACTATTTTTTGTGCTCCTCCCCTTCTACTATCTCATCACCTTTCCATTTTGTATGGTATTAAATTATATTGACACCAACGGCAACCATTCTACCGGCACAGGTTTGATCGTAAAAGCCTGGAAATGAAATTTTAATAAATAGCCTTCGTGCAACCTTGGTGTTCTTTGTGCCTTTATGGCAATTGTATTTTATGTAGTCAAACTTTTAATATCATAACAGCCAAAATTATTTTCCCTTATATAGTGCAGGACATTTTTATAACATGCTATCCATCCGCTATCAGCCATATCAAAAAAATAGTTGTTATGCCATAAAATAGTGATCAAAGCATTTTGTTTATTTCTAGTGATAAAATCGATGATGGCAATTTCAGCCTCCTTCGAATTTTTGTTCTGGTAATATTTTAAACTGGTGTCCATTATTGTTAATGGCACCTCCAAAAAATTGTATGCTCGTTTTTCCTTTAAATGAAATGGCCGGATTGGTAATCCATAATTATTTCTGAACCCTATCGCATCGGGAAACCCCATGGTGAGGTCGGCCTTCAATTCCGCCGCTTCTATTTCATTGAAAGTATCGGGCAGCTCGGTTATTAAATAATGGTTTCTGTTGATTGCGGTTGGGTTACCAAATTTCTTTAGCTCATTTTTATAGTTGTCTCGCCCAGCACTTTTATGCAGTCCGTTTAAATATCCTCTTTCTGAAATATTTTTCCTTGCTAATCTTATTTTCCGATCATCAAAATTATAATCCGCGTTATTGATATTGCGGGTACCCTTCCCCTGGTTCACAATCCAGAAAAAAACGGACTTAACATCATTAGCATCTTCAATATCCATTATTTTATCAAGCAATAAATAATCCGGTGTACGGAGATAATGGTTGAAGATCAATTGTAAAAGTGTTCCGGCTTTCCCGTGCTTTAGTAAATATTTATAATTATCGCCCAAAGCACCATACACCGAATCAATATCGTGGGTCAACAAAACAGAAGAAGGGTTAATTTTTCTTTCAATCAGCGATTTTAATTTCAGCGTGCTTTCATAAAGTGCAATAAAATAGTTTGCAACCAGGTTTTCCTCAATACAATTAAAATGTTTTTGCAGGCTGATATCATATGGAAACCTTCCGTATTTGTCGGGGTGATAGTCAATATATTCCTGCAAGTAACTCAATAAATAAAAACAGGTGCTTAAATAGTCGGGCTTGCCGGATGATGTATAATGCAGTGGTTCTTTTTTGAAATAACTTTTGAATTGGTAATCGCCACTCGAATAAATGTTTTTAAAGAAATGAGAAAGTTGAATGTCGCCCATGCCATGCTCAGCAATAAGTATATCCTCATTCTCTGCAGTAATCTCGTATTCAAACCCTATAAAATCGGCGAATACACCCAGTGTCCATAGGTATTCTAAGTGGAGAGGAGATTCGATTTTTATTTTAATTTTTTTCACGTAGTGGGTTTCGGTTCCTCTTTCTCGCAAAGGTTGCAAAGGGCAAAGGGGCAAAGATTCATAATTGTTTCACGCAAAGACCGCAAAGGAAATAAGGCGCAAAGGATTTATAATTTGTTTACTATTCTATGAATACCATTTTTTATGAGCTCTTCATTAAAATTAATTAATAACCCCAATTTAATATCTGTCAAAATCAAGTATGTTCTGACTTGTTTATAATGCACTTTTGTTAGCGTTTCAATTGATTTTAATTCTATCAATACTTTATCTTCTACGATTAAATCAGCTTTAAAAGCTTTTTTCCTGATTTTATTTCCAGCCCACGTGATAAATACCGGTTTTTGTTTCTCAACTAATAAACCACTGTCCTTTAGTTCATATTCTAAAATTTCCTCATACACGTTCTCAAATAAACCAGGACCTAAGCTGGTATGAATCTTAAATGCAATATCAACAATGATTCGTGATAATTCATTTTCAGTCATGAAAAATAATTTAAGGGTTAAACAATAAACAACTGAAAGCTAAATTACCAAAAAAAATAAAAATTTTGCTTTAGCAAAATATTTTCTTAGCGCCTTTGCCCTTTGCGCCTTTGCGTGAAAAAATTTCGTTATAGGTCAAACTTTATCCCCTGCGCCAATGGCAATTTAGTAGAATAATTGATCGTGTTAGTTTGGCGCCTCATATAAGCCTTCCAGCTATCACTTCCGCTTTCCCTTCCACCACCGGTTTCTTTTTCACCGCCAAATGCACCGCCAATTTCAGCTCCGCTGGTTCCGATATTTACATTCGCTATGCCGCAATCCGATCCCGCAACAGAAAGAAAATATTCTGTCTCTAAAATATTTGTCGACATAATTGCTGATGATAATCCCTGAGGTACATTGTTATGCATTTCAACTGCCTGCTCAATGCTGGAATATTTCATCACATATAAAATCGGTGCAAAAGTTTCGTGTTGCACAATACTAAATTCATTTTTTGCTTCTATAATGCATGGTTTTACATAACATCCGCTTTCATACCCTTCTCCTTCGCAAACTCCGCCCTCAACAATAATTTTTCCGCCTTCTTCCAAAGCTTTATTAATTGCGGCGGTATAATCTTCAACTGCTTTAATATCTATAAGCGGACCAACATGATTATTTTCATCCAGTGGATTTCCTATCCTTAATTGCGCATATGTTTTTTTCAACTTATTAATTACATCATCGTACACCTTTTCATGAATGATCAATCGCCGGGTTGTGGTACACCTTTGCCCTGCTGTTCCAACTGCACCAAACACTGCAGCACGAATTGCAATTTCCATATTTGCATTTTCAGAAATAATTATTGCATTATTTCCACCGAGTTCCTGAATTATCCTTCCCAATCTTTCACCAACTATACCCCCAATTCTTTTTCCAACTCTTGTGCTGCCGGTAACAGAAATTAAAGGCACCCGTTTATCTTTTGCCAACTCCTCACCAATTGCACTATGACTCACCATTAAACAACTCACGCCTTCCGGAACATTATTTTCTTTTAATACATCAGCAATTAATTTCTGTGTTGCAATTGCACTCAGCGGAACTTTCGAACTCGGTTTCCATATGCAAACATCTCCGCAAACAAATGCAAGCGCAGCGTTCCAGCTCCAAACAGCAACAGGAAAATTAAATGCAGTAATAATTCCGCAAATTCCGAGCGGATGCCATTGTTCATACATTCTATGCAGCGGCCTTTCGCTATGCATTGTCAATCCATATAATTGCCTCGACAAACCAACTGCAAAATCACAGATGTCGATCATTTCCTGCACTTCCCCCATTCCTTCCTGCAAACTTTTTCCCATTTCATAGCTCACTAATTTTCCGAGGTCTTTTTTATGCATTCTCAATTTTTCGCCGATCTGCCGCACTACCTCACCGCGTTTTGGTGCCGGCCATGTGCGCCATTCTTTAAATGCATGCAATGATGTTTGAATAATATGTTCATATTCCTCTCTCGATGCAGAAGTGCAGCTTGCGATCAGATCGCCCTCAACAGGTGAATAGCTTTCCACCAGGTTCCCTTCCCCTTTCAACCATTTCAGCCCGGTGCTCACACCAGAATTCATATTTTCTATTCCTAATGCACGCAATTCGGCGGCAATTAAATGTTGTTTATTTAAAGTATCCATTATAAAAAATTGAATTGCAAAGTTAGCCCAAAAC
>JBIOHA010000119.1:0-8225 GCA_044448625.1 Chitinophagales bacterium
AAAATATATTGACCTATGATATTATTAGAAGAAATAAACTCGCTCAATCCTTTATTATTATTAGAATGTTCCCTCTTAGGGTCAGGGTAGAGGATTTTGATTTTGGGGCCAAACTAATATATTTTAACGCAGGTTTTCTTCTGCAACAATAATCTTCCGAACAGTTGTGGTGGGGACACCGACCGATAAGATCCATGAAGCCATATGTATCTGCATTCTCGCAATTTAAAATCCATTTTAATCAGCCTAATCCGCGTCATCCGCGTTCCTGTATTTTTAATGTTAAAATACCACACTGTTTTTATGCATTTTACAAAAGAGTTATCTTGCAGTAAATGAGAATTACAATCACTGTTATCATTCTCGTCTCATCTTTATCGCTCTATTGTCAAACTGATGCTGAATATCCACAGCGGATTTTATTCGAAGCCGGTGGAAACGGCGGTGTATATTCTTTTAATTACGAGCATGACTTCGAATACTTCTGGCAGGGAAATCTAAAATGGGAAGTGGGCCTCTCCTACTCGCCTTTTTTTGGAAAAAATATCATTGCCATTCCTTTAGCAATTAATTATGTTATTGGAAAATCAAAACATAAAATGGAACTGGGAACGGGGCAGGTATTGATTATCGCACCTGGAGAGGAACACGGCGGGTTTATCCGCGGAACGTTTGATGTTGGATACCTTTTGCAACCGGACGACAAAAGGGTCTATTATAAATTTGCTTATACGCCATTTTATTCCTACACCTCAAATTTTCAATACCAGCATTGGGGTGCACTTGGGATCGGCTATCAACTAAAATAAATTTTATGCGCAATCTGATCTTCTTCTTTTCTGCAATTTGTTTTATCTCCTGCAACACAAAAATCCCCGAAGGAGCGATAGAAGAATTTTCAGATGATTTTGAAGATTATACCGACGCATCAGAATTAGTTGATGCGGAAAATATTCACTGGACAGAGTTCAACAGCAACGAGATCAATATCAGTACATCGCCATTTAATATTGATACCATCACTGTGCACTCAGGAAATCAATCGGTGCGGTTTCATTGTAAACAAAATGATCCTGCACTTAATGAAGTTTGCAAATGCAATCTCAACAAAGGAAATTTATATCTCAAACATGGTGAAACAATTTATTTCTCTGCATGGTATTATCTCGAACATCCAACCATGGATTACGGGACCTTTTTTGTCTGGGATATGGAAGAGATCGCTGCAGCCGTTACCGGTGTGAGGGTAATGGCCTGGGAAGAAAACCTCGAATTTGAAAGAAATAAAATGAGCCTGCCGAATATTTTCCAGGACGGAGATGTAACCTTATTTCCAATTAATACCTGGACCCATCTCGAAATGGAAATTAAATTATCGCAGTATGATAATGGTTCGGTAAAATTATGGCTCGATGATGCATTATTAATTGACAAAGACAATATCCGCACGATGCCGAAGGATATTATTACACTTGCATGGGGCTCACAGGGTTATTACGACAGGATACAGGTTGGAATAACTGCAAAAAATTCTACTGAAGAACTGGTACTTTATGTGGATGATGTGGAGTGGAAGAAGTTGGATTAGCAGATTTAGAAATCCAGGTCTAAAGGATAATTATTCTGGAAGTATTTTTATTTAATCCTGAGATCATTTCTACAAAATAAATTCCTGCAGACAGTTCCTCAACCACAATTTTATGTGGGAACTGAAAATTATCAAGGGAAATCTTTTTAACTGGCACCCCTAATGAATTAATTATCATGATCTCATCAGGCAAAGGGTCGCTGTTTTCTCCAGTCAAATAAAAATAATCTCTCACCGGATTTGGATAAATATTTAATTGCCAGTCATTCTTCTCCTCATAAACAGCTGTGTTGTATACTGTGCTATCGAGAATAATATCCTCATCGCCCGCTTTATAATTCGTCCATAAAAAATAGGTCATGTACATTTCATCATGCGTGGTGGCACCGTAGTGCACTGTTTGCGGAGGGTCATTAGGATTTTCAGGGTTATCGGTGGTGTTATCATATACTGCTTCCGATTTAATTCTCGCATCCGCTTTAATTACCTGCACAGATTGAAAAGTATAATATTTCTGCCAGTGAAATTGCCATTTCGGAATATTAATAAGCGGGATGGAATCGCCGTCACTCTCTTCAAACCATACTTTATAACTCTGTCCCAGCAAATGCATATGGGGACAAATGGTGATAAATGATTTTTTTGATGTCATATCATAATCCTGGTGAAATGTAACCACTTCGTTTGCGGGAATGGTGAGTGGTCCTTCACCCGCCATCGGATTATTTAATAACCATGATGCATATACGGGTCTCACCTCTTCAGGATCGGGAGCAAATTCTAAATTAATTTTTGTGGTATCTGTTAACCCCTGCCCTTCGGGGCCATAATGAATTTCCAAAACAAATACAGCACCCGGCGGAACTTCAATTCCCCAATTTTCAGGATAGCGAATTAAATTTCCTCCGCTCATCCAGGCATTCATATAATAATCATAATTCGGAGCGCCTGTGTTTGAATTAAATCCGGGCAATGGATCCTCAAGATCATTTGCAAGTGATATTCCACTGATGTCCCACGAAATATCACAATGATGCACCACATCATGCAAACCTGCTATCACCTCAATCGCATTCACATAAAAAGTATCGGCAAAAGGATTTTCAATTGCGAACCACCTGTATTCATCATAATCATATTGCAAAGTATATGGTGGTATTGCAATAGTGAGATCAATTGTTTCGAGCATGGAACCTCCCGAAGGAAAAACCGGTGGATCGGGTGCAACACCAAGATCGCCGGTAGGCATATCATCATCTATCCAATCAAGTATCAATTGAATTTCATCATCAGATAAAACTTTTTCATCTTTGAAATGTCTGTAATTTGGATCAGCGGGCCAGGGTGGCATTTTTCTTTCTTCCACCACAAGAGAAATTTCTTCTGCTTCATCCAACACATCCTCATAGCTCATTAAATTAAATGGTGCTACAGTGCCTTCGTGGTGACAAGATGAGCAGTTGGTATAAATGATGGGAGCAATATCTTCTGCCCATGTTGGAGTTTGTGCAAGAACACAATTCACCAAAACAATTAATAAAATAAATATTATTTCCTGTTTACCAAATTGCATTGCCATTCAAATTTACAAATTATATATCTGAGAATTTAAATGTTTCTGCACTTCGTCCTGATACTTGATACCTAATACCTGACATTTCCTCAACTGATCTCAACATAATCCAGATCCTTTCCAAAAGTTTCCGTCACTGAAAAAATAGAAATAAAAGCAAGCGTCAGTGAAATTCCCCCCACTATCAATGCAGAATTAATATTTCCTGAATTCACACTCAGTGCAGAGAATCCTAAGGTAAGCGGCACAACCAGTCCCCTTACAAAATTAGGCACTGTTGTAGTTGCAGTTGCACGAATATTTGTTCCAAATTGTTCGGAGGCGATGGTGACAAATAGCGCCCAATAACCTGTTGCACATCCAAGTAGGAAGCAGATAAAATGAAATAGGAAAAGCGAGTTACTTCTTGTAAACAAATAAACAGATGCAAGCATTACCGTTGCCATTAAATATCCAATAACAATTTTTTTTCTGCTTTTAAATACCTGGCTGAGGGTACCGCAAAGCATATCGCCGACACTTAATCCTACGTACGATAACATGATGGCCGTTCTTCTTATGGCAATTCCTTTATCACCGGCAACATCAATTCCCCATTCACCTGCGAAGCGATCAGAAAATTTCATGAGCACACCGATACAATACCAAACAGGAACACCGATGAGGATGCAGTAAATATATTTTTTGAACCGCTCTGCATTGGTGAACAGAGAAAAGAAATTCCCCCGAGAAACTTTTTGCTCCTTTATAGTATCGAACATGCCGCTTTCAAATGTTCCAAACCGCAGCGCCAACAATGCAATTCCCAAACCTCCACCTATGAAATAAGATATTCTCCATTCAACATGACCCGTTATATAAAATGCGGTAACAGCACCAAGAGCTCCAACGCTCACAATGATCATTGGTCCCCATCCTCTTTTTTCTTTTTGCAATATTTCTGCAACCAAAGTAATTGCAGCACCAAGTTCCCCGGCTAATCCAAGTCCGGCAAAAAATCGCACAACAGAATATTGAAAAGTATTATCAACAAATCCATTGAGAATATTTGCAACGGAATACAAAATGATAGACCCAAACAGAATTGATTTTCTGCCTTTAATGTCACCTATAATTCCCCATATAATTCCGCCGATAAGCATCCCAAACATCTGGATGTTAAATAACCTGATGTCCCAGTAGTCTAATTCTTTTACATCGGTAATTCCTAAACCTTTCAGGCTGGTTTTGCTTACGAGGTTAAATAATTGAAGATCGTATATGTCGACAAAATATCCTAACGCTGCAACAATTACTGTCAGGCTCAGCACGTGCTGTTTTTTTTCGGCAATCAGGGTCATGGTGTGAAAAAGATCGGCTTGAAGATAATTTACTTTCTATCGTAAACCAAAAAAGTATATGTGTGCGGATTCCTGTCGTCGGCAGGATGATCATCAGCAGCGGTCAATATCCATTCATTGGGGTCGGGCACAGGAAAAAAAGTATCGCCCTGGAAAGCAGCGTGAATTCTGGTCAAATAAATTCGATCTGTATTTTCCCATGCAATATTAAATATCTCTCCCCCACCTAATATCATCACTTCTTCTTCACCATTTAATTCAGGGTGATGGATGGCATTTTCAATATCGTGAACAACAATGCTGTCGTCGGCAATAAAATCTTTATTTCTGGTAACGACAATAAATTTTCTTCCCGGCAACACTTTATTTCCTAATGCGTTATACGATTTTCTTCCAAGTATGCACCATTTCCCCATGGTCTTATCTTTAAAAAATTTAAGATCAGACCGCATCTTTGCCCAGGGCATGTCGCCGTTGAGTCCTATTACATCATTTTCTGATGCAGCTACGATAGCGGAAAAAATGGGCATGGTAATAATTTAATTATTAAGCAAAATTGAGCAAAATTTGGTAATTTAATAGTCCCTACAATCTTGCTCAATCTTGCTCAATCTTGCTCAATTTTGCTCAATTTTTAAAATTTTTTATACACTCACTTTCGCTTTTATGTGGGGATGCGGATCGTAATTCACAAGTTCAAAATCATCGATGGTGAAATCAAAAATATTATTAACTGATGAATTGATCTTCATAACAGGCAATTTCCGCGGTTCACGAGTTAACTGCAATTTTGCTTGCTCAATATGATCGTTATACAAATGCACATCGCCGAATGTATGTACGAAGTAACCATAATCGAGATCACAAACCTGCGCCACCATCATCGTTAATAAAGCATAACTCGCAATATTAAACGGCACGCCTAAAAATGTATCAGCACTGCGTTGATAAAGCTGACAGGATAATTTTCTTTTTTCACCGGGAGAATTTACGGGAGCAACATAGAATTGAAATAAACAGTGACATGGCGGCAGCGCCATTTTTTCAATATCGCCAACATTCCATGCACTTACAATCAATCTTCTTGAATCGGGATTCTTTTTTATCTGATCAATTAAATTGGATATCTGATCAATAACTCTTCCGTCAGCAGTGGGCCAGCTTCTCCATTGGTGGCCATAAACGGGACCGAGGTTTCCATTTTCGTCGGCCCATTCATCCCATATCCGCACTTCATTTTCTTTTAAGTATTTAATATTCGTATCGCCTTTTAAAAACCATAATAATTCGTGGATGATACTTCTTGTATGCAATTTTTTTGTTGTAAGGAGCGGAAACCCATCCTGCAGATCAAACCGCATCTGGTAGCCAAATAAGCTCAATGTACCCGTACCGGTTCGATCAGATTTTTGCTGGCCTTCATCCAGTAATTTATTTAACAGATCGAGATATTGCTGCATGGTACAAAATTAATGATTTGACGAACACGCTAGTTGGCAACAGCCGATATTAATTCCAGCATTAACAAGCTATCAACATGCTAAGGATAAATTGATTATGAAAGTTCGCGGCCTAAAAATATCTTTATAAAAAACCACTATTATGATTAGTAATTTGTTTCATCAGGAAAACTGGCTGGCTACTTTAGTGGCTGCCGTTGCTTACTGGGTTATCGGTGCAATTTGGTATGGAATACTTGGCAAACGCTGGATGACAGCGGCCGGGTTAACCAAAGAAAAGATCGATGCCAGTTCAAAAATTGTTTACCTCTACACGTTCATCCTTGAATTTGTGATCGTAATGGCTATGTCGACAATGATGGGTGGGAACGAAGATATTTCTTATGCAATTCAATTCGGTTTGGTAGTTGGATTGATATTCAGCGGATTTACTACCTGGGTGCATTATATGTACACGAGTCAGAAAAGCGACCTCTACTGGATCGATGCCGGATATACTACCATTGCAAGCATTGTCGCAGCAGTGATCTTAGCAGTGATGTAATTTATTTGAAACTATTAACAATGCCCGGAAATCCCGGGCATTTCTTTTAAAGTCATGAGTGAAACAAATTTAAATGAAGCACCATCCACATCCAGGATCGAAGCATTCAGCGATGGTGTTTTTGCAATTGTTGTAACATTATTGGTGTTGGAATTAAAAATTCCAATACTGGGACATCAATCAACTGAAGAAGAAGCGACAAAATCTTTGATGACATTGATCCCAAAATTTATCAGCTGGGGAATGAGCTTTATCATTGTCGCGATATTTTGGGTGAACCACCATCAATTCATGCGATTAATTAAAAGGTCCGATCAAAAATTCCTCTGGTATAATATCCATTTATTATTCTGGACTTCATTCATACCTTTTCCTACGGCTTTTATCGGAGAATATTATGGATTAAAAACTGCAGTAATTTTATTTGCCGGTGTTTTGTTCATGGCATCACTTGCATTTTTTTTAATGTCGAAGTACGCTTTCTTTAAAGGCAACCTGCATAAAAATATGCCCCTTGATGTGAGGACCTATGCTTTGCGACGCGGATTGATTGCGCCCGGATTGTATTTAATTGCTATTTTTTCTGCTTTTATAAATCCAACTGTTTCCATTGTTATATTCTTTTTTGTTCCGGTGATGTATATCATGCCGCTCGACCTCCTCAATCCTGAAGAAATCAGGAAACGGAGGGAGCATAAATTTCATCATCATAAACACAAAAAAAACTAACTTTCAAAAGAGGTCGAAAGCCTGGATAATGCTGCTCAATATCATTACAAGAAGACAACCGATCACATTATACCATAAATACCCAACATGCATCACCGTGAATCCCCATTCCGGATGGCGTATGGACTGATCGAGAAAAATGATAAATATTTCAGAAATGATTGCTGCAATGAAAACAGCATTTCCTTTTACAAATTTCAATAAAAAAGCTGTGAGAAATACGCCGAGTATCGTTCCATAAAATAAACTGCCAATAATATTGACTGCTTCAATCAAATTATCAAACAACGAACAGACCAATGCAAAACAAACAGCAAGGATCGCAAAAAACAGGGTAGACAATTTTGAGGCATTCAGATAATGATTTTCAGAACTATCCACTTTCCACTTACGCTTATAAATATCAACCACGAATGTTGCAGCCAACGCATTTATTTCTGATGATTTAGAACTGAAGCTTGCACAAAATATTACAGCAAAGAGGAGCCCGATGAGGCCGGCTGGCAGGTAATCAAGCACAAAGGTCATGAAAACGAAATCGTGATCTTCATTTACACCGGTATTTATTTCAGTTACAAGGTTATTGATCTTATTATTAATTGATTTATGCTCAACATCAAGCTGTTGGATGATACCCGGATCATCATCTTTATTTAAATATTGATTGAATGCATCCTGCTTTTGATTAAAATTATCGTCGAGTTGGTGCTCGAGAGTTGTTAGCGAATCAGCGTATTGAGAATTTCGAACTTTATCCAATGCTACTTCGTCAAAATAAACCGGTGGCTGATTAAACTGGTAAAATAAAAAGACAAGTACTCCACACGATAAAATAAATAATTGCATGGGGATCTTCAATAACCCGTTGAATAATAATCCAAGCCTGCTTTCCTTTACCGAAGTTCCGCCGATATAGCGTCCCACCTGGCTGTGGTCTGTTCCGAAATAACTCAACTGCAGAAATAATCCACCGACAACACCACTCCAGATA
>JBIOHA010000120.1:0-8211 GCA_044448625.1 Chitinophagales bacterium
ATTTGTCTGTAAATATAAATGCTTTAATGATTCCAAATTTCCTGTATCATTACATATTGAGCATACTTTTTAATTCAGGCACTTTATTTCTCAAATCAATTCCACCTTCATACACTGATTTAAGATTCACAAGATAAAATGCCCAACCCGAAGCGCATCCAAGCCGGATATTTAATTTTGAATCATCGTCGGTAGGTATCTCGCTTTGGGTGAGTTGAACCACAACATGATCTTGCACTTCTTCTAACGTTACTTCCACTATACATTTACCGGCAAATGTAAACTGTAACTGATCTGTTCCGTTTGCTTCAATAACAGTTCCTGTTTCAATTCCGTCATATAAATACCATCGCCATTCATAAAAAAATCCCGGGATTGCGTTCGAGCCAGATCCCATTGCCTTCATTTCCGAATCGTAATAAATCGCTTTTGATAAAAACCATTTTTCCAGGTCTCCTGATTTTGTCCAGGCGTTATAAAGCGTCGTCTTATTAGCTTTTACTGCAATTTTTTGTGTGAACTGTGTCCAGTCGAAATTTTTCATAGCAGGATGATTATTATTTAAAATTAAAAGTAAAAAATCAATTTAATCTCGTTCCCATTTTCTTTTTGAAGAACCAGGGGCCTCAATTACCTGCCATCCTTTTTCATCGGCGGTTTCCAGCAATTGCATCCTAAGTTTTTTGGGATAAAATATTTTTCTCCAGTTTGCTGAGTGGGAGAGTGGCTCAACAATACCCAGCCTGCTTAATATGTCGTAGGCTGCAGCCCCGCACCGCATTCCAAAAAATGCGTAATCATAGGGTGAATCAGCAAGATATATTTCCGTTATAGAATTGAAGATGGCTTTTTGCTCTCCGGAAACAGGAATGATCACAATTGTTTTTTTAATGCTGTCATCTGAGCTCGGAAATATTCTGTAAAATCCCATTTCCGAATAAACTGCAAACCGGCTTTGAATATCACCAGATTTTTCAAAAATATGGACACCACCATTAGGTAAAAAATTCAGGATCTCATCATCACTGCCTTCAATTCCCACATGGCCACCTAACTTTCCGCCAAACCATTTATGTTCAACATCCTTGTATTTAGGTGCTGGCTTTGACCCATATAAGAAATGCACTTTGATAAATGAGGAATCCTGACAATATCCTACAAGGAAGGAGGAAGAGAGCAGGAGTAACAACAGGAATTTAGGCACCATCTTAAATTTAAGTTGATGATGCTAATTTAATAATCATTTTCGGGGCATTAGAATTTCCCGGTTGAGATCCGCTTATTCGTTTTATCCACCATGATTCTTTTTCAGGGTAAGATAATCGAGATAATAGATCACCTTTAATGAAACTCCATTCGACTGTGGTGTTTCAAATGTTTTTCTGCAGTTATCAATATAATCATCCTCGCTGATGCCGTCTGTCTGGAAGATATTATTTTTCCAGATCACATTCAGATAGCTACCTGGTGCAAATTCCCAGGCATACACAAAGTCGACATTAAATATATTGAAATTGATATCGTAGTTACCTGTGAATTCTGTTGCTCCTAAATTACCATCTTCAAGCAATTCATAATATTGGAGGTAAACAACTTTTCCCCAATAATCGCGGGCACGTGCAATTATATTCATTTTTGGGCCGAATATATATTTCACCGACAATTCATGATCAACAGTGGTTACATTTCTTCTGCCAAAAATAATGTTGCTCTCCATATCAAAGTCAACGAAACCGTAATTGCTATGATCCTTCGATATTCTGATACCGTGATTTATTGAAATCTTATCATTGACATTCCATGTAATATATTGGCCGCCACCAAAATAGGGATCGTTTGGCAGTGGTGATTCGCCAAAATCGAAATTCCAGCTAAACGAAATATCCTTGCGATAATCGGTTCCTCCCCAAATACCGGCAAATGTAAAGGGGGCATGATAAAATTTTCTGCCTTCAACACGTGGTTCATAGAAATCGTACCACCATAATGGTTTGGAAAATAAATTTATTCCTGCGTTCCAAAAATTCTTGAACTGACCATTAAATCCGAGGTTATAATTTATTTCCTGGTATTGCAATGGTTCAACCCGCATGTTTTGTCCCAGCCCACCCCAGGCATTGTAATTATAAAAAATTCCTTTTTTCGGTTCCTGGTTGTTATAATTAAATCCGAGGAAATTGTTCATGAAATTATCGCCATATTGAATGCCCATGTCACTATGATCATAATCTTTGCTGAGGATGGAATGGCTGAAATTAAAATTCCACTTGCCTGTAAATTGTGAAAGGCCGACAATATAATTATACCCTACTTTCGGATCTTCTACCCATGTACTATTTTCGTAATGCGGTTCATATACCTGGCTTACATTTCCAAATCCCCAATAATTCCATTTATGCGATCCTGTGGTGATATCATAAAGAAATTGCGTAACATTTGCATCGCGATATACTCCCTCACGCATCGTATTGGTATTTGTGAAACTTATTTTCGAATTATTTTTTAGCGATTGCTCAAACACTACCATATTGTAATTGGTAAGGGGAGTAGTTAATATTTCACGCTGCTCGCCGGTAAGGGTGTCTTTGATTATTGCAAACTCCTGAGCGGCAATTGCGTTGAAAATTCCAATGCCCAGGTTACCATTGGTGCGTCCGGAAAATTTAGTTGCATTTATCAGGCTAGTTTCATTTGGATTATCGATGATCTCTTCATTTTCGTTTAATAAATAGGGGACATCATAAAACAATGCTGGTGTTCCGCCGATGCGGCGGGAATAAAATAATTTATCTCCCAGGAAATTAAATGTTTGATTGAATATTTCTGTGCCCTCAGTAAAAAATGGCCTTCTTTCATCAAATTGTTGTTCAAAAGGCGAGAGATTTAAAATAACATTGTCACTTTGTACTTCTCCAAAATTTGGAATGAGGGTAGCGTCGAGCGTAAAACTTTCATTTATTCCGTACTTAACGTCGAGGCCGCCATTTAATATTTTTGAGCTTTCAAAAACTATAGGTTCATAGCTGATTGGATCCCATTGATTGCCCGCAGTAAAATAAGGCGAAAAAGATAAACGCAGTGGGGGAATAATATTTTCCAACCCGGTATACGAACCCCATTGGTTGATAATGCCAAATATTTTTGGATCAACAGGACTCCATAAAACATATTCGCCCGATGAATTAATGTTGCGGTTAAACTGCATTCCCCAGTTTTGGATTTCTTTCGATGGAAACCTGATGGCAGAATAAGGGATTTTAATTTCACATATCCATCCGTTCTCAACAATGGCTACATCCGATTCCCAAACTGCATCCCAACTCAGATCACCATTGCTGTTTAATGATATTCGCTGATCGCTTTGTACTCCACTTGCAGAAACAATAAACCGGTATCCGTTCAGATCATCATCATAAGTATCTAATGCAAATGTGAAATTGTCGGCATTTGAAGAACCATCACGTTCACTTAGTTGCGTATTTATTGTTTTGGGCTCATTGTCGTAGAGCATTGCGCCAACATAAATTGCATTATTGTCGTACACCACTTTTACTTCTGTTTTCCTGGAAGGGATTTTTCCATATTCCGGCAACCAGGTTACATTGAGACTGGCAACGGGAGCATTTTGCCAAACCGCATCGTCGAGCCTGCCATCTATTTTGGGTGCTTCAGTGATCTTGGTGGAGGCAAGTGATGGACGCTGGATGGTATCCTGAGAAAAAATCTCGTCGACAAAAAAAACAATGCAGATGAGGAAATTGAAAAATCGAAGTGAAGGGCGCATATAGATGTGATATATTGCAAAGAAATTACATTGAATTCTTTATATCAGTTAAGGATATATTTTATTAGGTTAAATAAGGGTTAAAACATGTTAAATAGAAGTAAGAAGTGGGAAGTGAGAAGTAAGAAGTAGGAAGTGAGAAGTAAGAAGTAGGTGGTATAAAGAAGTATATAAATAGTCGTGGAAAATGTAATTAAAAGACCTGTCACATAAATCCTGGCAGGTCTTATCGTAAATTCATCAAAACTTCGAAAGCCAGATCTTCTTCTCCATGATTTTTTCCCCTGAAATAATTCTTGCAAAATAAATTCCATCGGGAATTGAATTAATAATAAAGGTTTGATCTTTAGCTGAAATGTTTTTCATGAATACTTCTTTACCTGAGGCGTCATTAATTTGGAGAATTGTATTTGCAGCAGGATTTTCAGACATTGAAACAATAACTGAATTTCCAAAACTATATAAATTAATTCCTGAGCCGTTCCATTCATTTATTCCTACCTGATCATCATCGGTAATTAATATGGTTTGCATATCACCGATCCCGGTTAAATTGCAATCGCCGGTAACATTATTTAATTCGAGTATGATATCTTCATCGCCCTCAATAGAAAGATCGTCAATGATATTAATATCAAAATCAATTGTCAACGGTCCTCCTGCAGTAAAATTTATTAAATGCGGACTGTCGAAAGTAAAATCCGATCCTTCAGTAGCTATACTTGTTCCGTTCAATACCACTTCAACACTGCAATCTTTATCGTCGCTAATACTTACAGTACCGCTGTATACAATATCGTTTTCTTCAATAGTTGCGGTTGTTGAAGTAAATGCAATATCCGACGGAACCGGTGTATCGTTGTCGAGGATATGAATATTTGTTTCGGTTGTTGCACCAGGGATGCAACCTGTAATTGAAGTCATGTCAAATACTACATCTTCTGTTATTTCAATATCAATATCATCAATGATATCAATATCGAATGTTTGTGTAGTTGGCCCGCCTGCAATAAAAATTATTGGTGATGGAAATGAATAAGAAAAATCCAGCCCGTTGATTGCTGTGGTCAATGCACCATTAAGTGTCATATCGAATGTGCAATCTGAAGATTCGCTAACGATCACAGTTACCGGTATCGAACCATCATTTTCATTTACATTATCTTCAGCCGAAACAAATGAAACAGTTGGCGGCAGATCGTTATCGTTTACCGTTAAAGTATATGTTGCCGGTGTTCCTAATAAACAGCCGCCTGTAATATCTACCAGGTTAAAAATTATTGTTTCCGGACCTTCTGCTTCAATATCATCTGAAATAACAACGTCAAATAATTCAGTAGTTGCTCCGCCAATTGAAAATGTTACAGGCGAAGGATCAATAAAATTAAAATCAGCACCTTCTGTTGCAGTTGTAGCTGCATCCAATTCAACTCCTATTGTACAATCAGCAGAAATATTGATGCCGATATTTACAGGTACTGATCCAGCAGATTCATCAACAGTTAATTCATCATCACTAAATGCAATGGTTGAAGTACCGGTAGCACCAGCAAGAATTGGTTGATCGGCAGTTGCATCGTATGCAAATGATTTAATTGTTATTGATAAAGGTGCTATGGTAACATCAAGCCGCATCCAACCATAATGTAATTCAGCCCCTGTTTGAAATTGTAATGCGAGATATTTATCTGTAACATCTGCAAATTCGCCAAAGGCAGATCCACTAAAAAGCGAAGCCAGTACTGCAAGGTTTTGCGGATTAAATATGAAATCTCCGCCCGGTCCAATTACTGAACCTGTATCGAAAGCGCTCGCGTATGAATAAAATGCACCCGAATAACCTATTACAGCATTGGATGAAGCACCGATGGATAGAGATGAAACATTTCCGAAAATAACGCCATACGACCAGTCGCCACCAACTGTAGAGTTTACAAGAAAAACAAAATCCTGGTAGGCATCCCCATCCATATCAACTGTTACTGCAGCGCCGATGTCTATGGTATAATCCGGAATATCGGTATAAACGATCTGAGCATCTGCTTCCGGAACGGTTGCAACAAATGCGGCGGCAAATGCAGAATAACCTGCAAGTCTTTTACTACGTGATGGGAGTATTGTTTTTTTCATATGATAATATTAATCCTATTATTCGGCGAAAGTAAGAGAATATTTTAAATCTAATGTCGAACCTGGGTAATAATTTATCGCCAGCAATTAACTATTGGTTGTGGATATATCGCATTGCCGGCATGCTTTAGGTCGTACATGTCTTCAATGGTGCGCAGAAAATAATAATGATTGATCTTGTCGGAGTAAATTCCCCCTTTTACAGGTTCACCGCAAATTATTGTTGTTATATGATCAGTGCCGCTGATATAACTGCTTTCATCAAATGTGAGGATCAACAGGCTGTTGTTATTTTTTGCCCAATCAATATAGCTATCCAAATTTGTCTTTAACCAATCATCACCGGTTTTGATCGGTGCATCATGCATACTGTTTATGAGATCAGGAATTACAAAACATACAGTTGGAAGCAAATTAAAATCTGTGGGAAAATCGGTAAAAGGTTTGTTTGTTGAAGAGTCGAGTTGATTATTTCCGGGTCCCATCCAGTTTGCAGCAGGATTATGTTTCCTCACATAATAACCATAAGTATCGCCGTCAAATCCCTCGTATGGTAATCCTTCAGAATAAGTGTAAAATGATTTTCCTGCTTCAATTAGTTGCGCTCCGAGATTTGGAGTTGTAAATGATGATGGCGGGCGATCGTTATTTACAACACCTTGTGTTGATCCTGAAAAGAATTTGAGATAATTCGGCTGGCTCGGATGACCTTCAGCAAAAGAGCTGTCGAAAAGTGCCGAATGATTTCCCGTTGAGAGCGATTTAATATATGGTGCTTCAGTTGAATCTATTATTTCATGATAAGAATGATTTTCAAAAAATACGATAACAATATGATCAGGTGTGGGAAGCGGATTAACTGGAAGGTAAGCACCAGAACAACCGAACATGAAGATTAAACTGATCAACAATAACCTTATCATAATTGCTGTCTACTAGATGGGATTAAATTTATTCAAATATCGGACATTTTTCAGAAAACTTAAACCTGGGTTGTGCATACAGTTGATTTCGAATGTTGAATCCTGATTTTTGGTTGCATATAATTTTAGAATAATGATTGGGGGTGTTAAAATAATAACGTAGACAATATTCAATTTTAAGATTAGAATTATTTAAAGAGAAAATTTTAAATAAGACGATTAAGACAAGGATCACTCAATGAATTTTTTTAATCACCGTGAATAGTCATCTGTGAAAATCTGCTTGATCTGCGGGAGATGGAAGCGCTGTTCCCCTGAAAACCAGTACTTTTGCCTGATGAAAATCTACACAAAAAAAGGAGATGCTGGCGAAACTTCATTGATCGGTGGAACCCGGGTTCCCAAGCATCATATCAGGGTGGAGGCATATGGAACAACAGACGAATTAAATGTGTATATCGGGCTGATCTCCGGCCAGCAAATAGAAACACATTATAAAAATATTCTCAGCGAGATACAGGACCGATTATTTACTATTGGCGCTTCACTTGCCTCAGATCCGGAAACTTCCAAAATGAAAATCCCCGACCTTTTAGAGGAGGATATATTAATGCTTGAAAAAGAAATTGATTCGATGGAAGAAAAATTAGCTCCCCTCCAAAATTTTATTCTACCCGGAGGTCATACCACCGTTTCATTTTGTCACCTTGCACGCGTTGTTTGCAGAAGGGCGGAACGCATTGTTTCAATGTTAGGGGAGAATGATTTTGTGGCCCCTTTGGTGATCAAATATCTCAACAGGCTGAGCGATTATTTATTTGTGCTATGCCGCAAACTTGCCAAAGACCTTGAGGTAGAAGAGATACCATGGAAGCCAAGATCGAGATAGTTATTTTGAAGGGTAATTAGTAATAAGATTCGAAGAATTGAAGTGAGAAGATTCGAAGGTAAGGAAAGAAGGAAGCAAGGAAGTGAAGGGTGAAGGGTAGGATTATCTTCCTTCCTTTAAGAACTTAGATCCTTCCTTCGAATCTTCAATTCTTATCCCTTCGAATCTTTATATCTCCTCCCTTCGATTCTTTATCTGCTATCGCATTACTTGTACCATAGTTTTAAGATTGTTTATAAGATTTTTCACATTTATTTCCAAAGTGCTTGCAAAAGATTAAAAAAAATCTATTTTTGCGCCCTAATTCAAAAATAGGACAAGCATGTATTGGACACTTGAACTCGCATCATATCTTGAAGATGCTCCGTGGCCGGCCACAAAAGATGAATTGATCGATTATGCGATCCGTTCAGGTGCCCCCATAGAGGTGATTGAAAATTTACAGGAGCTGGAGGATGAGGGTGAATTTTATGAAGGAATTGAGG
>JBIOHA010000121.1:0-8201 GCA_044448625.1 Chitinophagales bacterium
ACCCTAATGAATTTGCCTGCGAAATTATTGAATCCATTAAACCCGATATTGATCAAAAGATCAAACTCTACCCTAACCCGGCAAAAAATATATTGATTTTTGATCCTATGGTGAAAGAAAATTTTTATTATTCCATTTCTGATATCACCAATAATATTATTCAACAAAATAGTTCAGTGAATAAAACTGTAATCAATATTGAAATGCTGACGCCTGGAATTTATTTATTCCAATTTAAAAATGAATCAGGGTCAATTTCAGAATCAGAAATGTTTGTTAAAAATTAGACTGTACTCCAAAGCCTGCCAATTACTATCAGACTACAAACGCTCAACTGCTATTGTGTAAAATGGGAGACGAAGAGCAAAAACCAGGGATAAAACAACCAAAATAGAATATCGAATAACGAACACTGAATATCAAATGACGAATTTGAACCCAGAACCCAAAACCCAGAACCCAGAACCCAGAACCCAGAACTCAGAACTCAAAACCCAGAACCCAGAACTCAAAACTCAGAACCCAATCATATAATTGATGTTCAGCTCCATTGAGACCCCACCTGAAGCGGGAGCCTCAATTCCAGAACTTTTCAACTATCCTTTGATTTCCGCTCATGCGATCCTATCTTTGCGGCCGAATTCAAAATCATACAAAATTTTTATAAATGCCCGGAAAAGGTAAAGTAAAACAGATCATTGGTGCCGTAGTTGACGTGGCCTTTGACGAAGGACAACTCCCTGAAATACTCAACGCTCTCGAGATCAAACGTGAAAATGGCGATTCGTTGATACTTGAAGTGCAGCAGCATCTTGGCGAAGATAGTGTACGCACCATCGCGATGGATTCCACCGACGGACTTGTTCGCGGAACTGAAGTAATAGATCTCGGAGAAAATATTTCTATGCCTACGGGCAATGAGATCCGCGGTCGGCTATTTAATGTTGTGGGAAAAGCGATTGACGGAATGAAACCGGTTAATTCGGTGAAGCAGGCGCCGATCCATCGCAAACCACCATTGTATGAGGACCTTTCAACAGAATCGGAAGTTTTATTTACAGGAATTAAAGTGATCGACCTCATTGAACCTTATGCGAAGGGAGGAAAGATCGGTTTATTTGGTGGTGCCGGTGTTGGAAAAACAGTATTGATCATGGAGCTGATCAACAATATTGCGAAAGGATATTCTGGTATGTCGGTGTTTGCCGGTGTTGGTGAAAGAACACGTGAGGGAAATGATCTTTTGCGTGAGATGATAGAAAGTAATGTAATCCGCTATGGAGATGAATTCAAACATTCGATGGAAGAAGGTGGATGGGACCTGAGCAAAGTGGATTATAGTGTGTTGAATGAGAGTCAGGCAACGCTGGTGTTCGGACAAATGAATGAACCGCCGGGAGCACGTGCACGCGTTGCGCTTTCAGGATTGACCGTTGCAGAATATTTCCGCGATGGTGATGAAAAAGACGCAAAAGGAAAAGACATTTTATTTTTTATTGACAATATATTCCGTTTCACACAGGCAGGTTCTGAGGTTTCTGCATTGCTTGGAAGGATGCCATCAGCGGTGGGATATCAGCCAACACTTGCAACGGAAATGGGTATCATGCAGGAAAGGATCACTTCCACTAAAAGAGGTTCGATCACATCTGTGCAGGCGGTTTATGTGCCTGCAGATGATTTAACGGATCCTGCTCCTGCAACAACATTCAGTCACCTCGACGCAACAACAGTATTGAGCCGTAAAATTGCCGAGCTGGGAATTTATCCCGCAGTGGATCCACTCGATTCAACATCAAGGATCCTGAGCGCAGATATTCTTGGTGCCGAACATTATAATTGCGCACAAAGAGTAAAATCAACATTACAGCGCTATAAGGAATTACAGGATATTATCGCGATCCTTGGAATGGAAGAATTGAGTGAAGAAGATAAATTAATCGTTAGTCGGGCACGTCGTGTTCAACGATTCTTATCGCAACCATTCCACGTTGCTGAACAATTCACCGGATTAAAAGGCGTATTGGTTCCGATAGAAGAAACCATCCGCGGATTTAATATGATCATGGATGGCGAAGTGGATATGTATCCGGAAGCGGCGTTCAATTTAGTGGGAACAATTGATGATGCGATAGAGAAAGGAAAAAGGTTGATCGCTGAAGCGAGGTAATTAATTTTTTAATTGAGCAAAAATGAGCAAAAATGAGCAAGATTGAGCCTGTCTGCCGGTGGCGCCAGGCAGGCAAAATTAAATTTCCAAATTTTGATCAATCTTGCTCAATAATTAAATTAGTCCATGCAACTAGAAATTCTATCACCCGATAAAAAGATCTACTCAGGCATTGCCGATGGCGTTCAGATGCCGGGCACAACTGGTTCTTTTGAAGTGCTGAACAATCATGCACCGCTTATCGCCTCGTTGGGAAAAGGCAAAATGCGGGTACGTATCGGGCAGGAAAAAAAATATTACGAGATCACTGGCGGATTTGTGGAAGTGCTGAATAATGAAGTGAGTGTGTTGGTGGAAGGCGCTGTTGCGATTTAAACAAAGCAATTAATAATACTTTAGAGCCATTCGAGTGAGTGGCTTTTTTTATGCGGGGTTGACAAAGTTATCAGGGTTTGCAGGGTTGTCAGTATTTGCAGGGTTGGCAAAGTTGGCAGAGTTAAAAAGGTTTGTAAGGTTTCGATTTCATGGTGTAAAAACAATAATAAAAAAAGAACGTCATTCCGGAATTTGCGACGAGAGGAGCAAATATCCGGAATCTCACAAGGGTAAGTACGAATATTTTTAAGGGTTAAATTCAATCCAATTTCTCACCCTTCATACCTTTCAAATTCTTCTCACCCATTTAAACTTGAAACCTTGCTAACTCTGCCAACCCTGTAACTTGTATTATTTTATCTCAAACTTCCCAAACACCTCATATCTTATTTTAATTTTCTGATAGGCTATCTGTGATTGAAAATCTTCACTGCCGCCATCGAACAAATAATTCGCATTTGAAAGTTGGCTGAAGCGTTGTTGCACCGGATAATAATCGCTGTTGATCTCCTGCAACATGATTGGAGCACCTACTGACTGGCCGATTGCGGTTAACATTTTACCGGCTTTTTCTTTTGCTGCTTTTGTTGCATTTACTTTTGTTTCCATCCTGAATTCTTCAATTTTAGAATGGCTCACTTTGCTGACGAAAACATCCTGCGCATCAATTTTTCCCATGGCATCATTTACTTTAATTACCATTGCGGCATCCTTTACTTTTATATCGTAGTTCCTGGATAAAAGTGCGTCGTCATCTTTTAACTTCCGGTAATAAAAATTGCTTTCCGCATCGCTTAATGAAACATCTTTCGAATCGATGCCCAATTCTTTCAGCGCGGAAAACATGTCGTTTTCCATTTTGTCGATTGTCATTTTTGTTTTACCGTCGTAACGCTCGGTCAACATAACGGTAATAAATATCTCATCAGGCACGATCTCCATTTCAGCCGACCCGGTGACTTCGATATATGGTTTTTCCTGACAACAATCTTTGGAAACAACCTGCGAAAATGTAGTTTTAGCTAAGGAAATAATAATGAATAAGCAAAGTATATTTTTCATAAAATTGATTTTGTTCAAATAAATATATGAAAATTAATTTACTTTAAAAGAAAAACCGGGGTTCCGATAAATACCAGGAAGTATCACCGATATCTAAAAGCTGGTATTACATTCCTGGTTTGGAACGACTATATTATTTACTTTGAAATATTTGAGGAGTGATATTTAATGAGAGATATGTCCAAAAGGATGGCTGCGCATCTTCCACTGATTTAACAAATGCAGTTGTTGATGTAGGTATGTATATCGACTGTCCTGCAAGTAGTTTCACATCGTTCATGATCACAAAAGTGAAAGCCACGTCTGATTCAAATCCGAGGTTTTTATTATATGTTTTTATTTCAGGATCGCTGACGATTATTTCGTTGTTGAGATAAAACTGGTGGGCTTCCACCTGAATACTCGATCTTGATCCCAGCATGAATTTGGCACCAGCATAAATATCTCTCAACCCATCATTATATGTGTCTTTCGGAATATTCAAATAATAATCCATGTTTCCGTAAAATTTATGATTAGTGGCATACAGGGTATTGAAGCATTGATCATGTTCATTTGTGTCATTGTCACCGGATAAATGATCGTATCCGATCCATAAATTATTTTTTGCAGAATTCAGCTTTAGTTTTGTGTTGATCATATACCCAAAATTCATTTCATTATTGCTCCCTTCATTAACTTGAATATACAGTCTTCCTGTTGCTTCCAATTTTTTATTGTCAAAAACTAACGATGGGCCGGCAGTATTTCTCCAATTTGGTTTAAGCTGGTATCATTTATTTGATATGCATCGGCAATATCAATAAAGGAGAGTGCAATTTGATTATTATCATGTTCTATTCTGCCTATTAATAATGTTTGATAATTGGAGGTAGTATATTCTGTTGCAAAATTATTCTCACTTAATTGATTATAGGCTGCTATTGCATCTATCTTCCATTTTTGATTTGTGAATTTATATAATAAGGCATCATGGCTCCTGGCGGTTTGAGTCCAATCAGAATTCCCAAGTAAACGGTGGTCATCATAAACTAATTCTTGCCGGCCTGCAATTAAGAATGAATTTTTTCCGATTTGGATTTGAGCGTAGGCTTCATGTAAACCAATTGAAGGGTTATCAATATTCTGGATCTCATCTCCCCAAACCCTTACATCCTGAATAGATGTTTTAATTGTTAATTTTTCATGCGTATAATCAAATGAAAGCCTTGATCGTTGAGATACAAAAAGCGAAGGGCTTACATTTAAATTCATTGGAATTCTATAACCCGCCCGAAATTCTGTTCTGGGCCTGATCTCAATTTTGATATTTAATTGTGCATTTAAACTTGACGAAGCAATAAGCCAGAAAAACAATGGATAAAGGAATAATTTTTTCATAGCGGGTCAATTTTTTTGTGCAATTAAGGTGTGGATCATATTTAATGTTTGGGTATTGTCGCTTTCTATTCCGCTCTGTTGATAGGCTAATGCCCCATCCATGTCCAAGACACTTATAATATTGGAGTGGACAAAATCTGTTGGTGTTGACTTTTTATACTTGAATGATAATACTGCTGCAATATCCCGCACATTTGATTCGGTACCTGTTATTAATGTCCATCTTGTGAGGTCCATTTGATATTCGGTAGCAGTTTTTTTCAGCACTAATGGAGTATCATTTTGTGGATCAATGCTTATTAAAATGAATTTTACCTTTTGCAGTTCTTCCGGCTTAATATTTTTTTCGATATTTATCATATCAGAAATGATTTTAGGGCAAGCTGCTTTGCATGAGGCATACATCAAAGCAACAACTACGATGTCACCACGATAACTTTCAAGTTTTATGGTTGAACTGTCCTGGGTCAGCCATTCCCCGGAAAGATTATAGATGGACATATCTGGCAGCAGAACTGATTCCTTGACCTCACTGATCTCTTCAACATTATTTTTACATGCTTGAAATATAAAAGCGCAAATAATAATGGTAATTCCAAATTTTATTTTCATAATAATTTATTTAATCGGTTTCGCACACCTGAAACCAAGATTTTTTAAAGTATAATTAGCTTTCAAACTGCTCCGAAATGCATATCGCATAAATGCAGCATAATCAGAAAGATCACTGGCATCATAAGAGCCACCCCCGCAAAAAATATTTTTATCGCCCTGTTTATTGCGCCCTTCACCCGCAATAATTACTGAATTGAAATCGAGGGTCCATTCCCATGTCAGCCCATGCATATCATAAATGCCCCAATAGTTTTTAAAAGTGGATCCAATTGGTTTGCCGGTATCTGAGGTTTTTTCGTACCAGCTCAATATCTTTTTTGTAAACAGTGAATCCTTCCTCGCATCGGGTTTTAATTCGTCAGCCATACCAACATATTCCCATTCATCAACGGTTGGTAATACTTTCCCCTGGCATTCACAATATTCCTTTGCAGCAAACCATGAAACGTACGTAACCGGTAATTTAAGAGAAACGCCGGGTATACTATCATTTTTCCAATTGTATAAATAGGATCCTTCTGCAAACAATCTTTTTATTTTCGTTTTTTTGTATTCGCCATGCGTTTCTGTGAAAGCTAAATATTCTCCAACAGTTACCGGAAATTTATCGAGGTAGAAATCATTGACAATCACTTCTTTTTTATCACTGCCAAATAATGGGATGAATTTTCCACCTGTAATTTTAATCATGCCTGCATCAATTTGGCCGTTAACAGATAATTGGACAATGCACGTTAAGATTGCAATTGCAACAATTCTCATGATCATATTGCTTTGCTTATTGTCCATTTCTTTTTTCAGCTACTTGTTTCAATGTTATTTCGCCGCCGCTATTTCCCCAGCTGTTTAACACGAAAGTGAGCACACTGGCAATATTTTTATCATCAAAATCCAGTGATGGCATTACTCCATTATATTTCTGCCCATTGACAATTACTTCTCCGGATTTTCCTTTCAGTATGATATCAATTGCACGCTTAGGATCAGCATTTAAATAATCAGATTTTGCGAGAGGTGGGAATGAGCCGGCAATTCCTTTTCCATTTGCCTGGTGACATGATTGGCAATAATTATTAAAAAGGGTAGCGCCAATTTTTAATTTTTCTGTTTTCGATAATTCAACGATAGGTGCGGCGGCTTTTTTCTCAACAGGAAGATTTTGCGCAACACCACCTTCAGGATGATAAATACCTTCGCTTTGCTGACCAGAATAAACAATTAAATTTTCTGGCCCGTCAACTTTTAAAAAACCTATCGCCCCTTTATTAAAAGCACGAAAAATAGCATGATCCACTAAAATATAATTTCCGGGCACCTGCGCAGTAAATTCTACGATTGCTGCGCCACCAGGGGGCACAACTGTTGTTTGAACATTATGGGTGATCGTACTTCCGCCCTCCGTATAAACATTATCAAAAATTTCACCGATTATATGAAATGAAGAGGTGAGGTTTGGTCCACCATTTCCAACAAATATTCTTACTTTATCTCCTACATTTGCGTGCAATGCTTTGTCATCTTTTAACGACCCGACTGAACCATTAAAAACAACATAATCCGCTTCTTCTTTTATTGCTTTATTCATATCAAAGGGCTGCAATCCTGTTTCGCCAAAAGCACCGGTGGTATAAAAATCACCCTGCACCACATAAAATTCTTTATCAACAATAGGAAGATTTTCTTCAGGTTCCACCAGTATTAATCCATACATACCATTTGCAATATGCATCCCGACGGGTGCAGTGGCGCAATGGTAAACAAAGAGCCCACTATTCATTGCTGTAAAAGAAAAAACTGTTTCATGACCCGGTGCGGTAAAGGTGGATGTGGCACCCCCGCCCGGACCGGTTACTGCATGAAGATCAATATTGTGGGGCATCTTATTATTTGCATTGTTGCGGAGATGCAACTCAACCAAATCCCCTTGCTTTACCCTGATCATTGGGCCCGGCACTGTTCCTCCAAAGGTCCAATAGGTATAATCCACACCATCGGTCATTTGCATTACCTTTTCAATTACTTCAAGATTTACAATTACTTTGGTATTGTGTTTACGTGTAATAAATGAACCGGCTTCCGGCGGAGCATTTAATGTTGGTGTTATTTGCCCGGTAATATGGGGAAAGTCTCCAGATAAAAGTTGAAATTCCTCTTCCTCATTCTTTTCATCGCAACTCACCACGGTAGCTATGATCAGTATAGTTCCTATCAGCAGAGATACAAATGATTTTTTTGATAAAATATTAAATGATTGCATATAAATTATATTGAGTTATTTAAAATATTCTTAAGCTTGAGGCTAAAAGAATGTTTGTAAAATTCGATGCTGGCTCAAAAATTTTCTATGAGTTAGGTCATCAAGCTGGATGACCTAACTCATTGTTGCGGGAAATGAGGGTTTATTTGGCCGTAAATGATGACAAATCTCGTATGGAGGCCAAAAACGGTGATTCAAATGATCAAATTGTCGGGAAGGTTATCTTATACCAAAATTAAGAAACCGACAACCTGGGTTTTACCATGACTATCGGTTTAGGAAATTGATTAAATTATTATATTCTACCTTAAGTTATTTAGATCACTACAATCTTTCTGGTAA
>JBIOHA010000122.1:0-7950 GCA_044448625.1 Chitinophagales bacterium
CGAGAATGCCAAGCAGACGGGCTTGTGGTAAATTTTAATAATGGCTGTTTCAATTATTGCAATTAATAATAATACAACCACAAACTCTCTATCCTAAATGTAAAATTCAATTTTCTAGCGCTGTATTGCGTGGCTATGTTTACTCATTGTTTTACATGTGCTTTTTTCATTCAACAACAATTTTTTTTAACCATTAAATTAAATAATGTGAAAATTAAGATCAACCTCTGCCTCGTTATTGTTTTATTTTACTGCTGTGCTCAGTTATCAGCACAAACAAATCTTGAAAAAGAAGTTTCAACACCAATTAATCTAAGCGGACCGCGGATCGGCTGCACCTACCTCGGAAGTGTTTATACAAACAAGTTAAACAACAGCGAAGAATTCGACCGCATGTTTGGCGGAACAACCCTGCATCCATTCATAACTCAATTCGGATGGCAATTTGAAACAAGGTTTTTCACTATGCCTAATGGTTCTTGTGGTGTAATTGAATTTGTTCCTCTCATTGGTGCATTAGATCAAAACATTATTATTCCAAGCCTGTCAATATTGATCGGCGCACGTCTGGCAAACGGTATTGAATTCGGAATGGGACCTGTTTTGAATTTAACAGGCAGCTCGGTTTCTGTTGTATTAGGTAAAAATTTCGATGCCTGGGGGATTAATTTCCCTGTGAATCTTGCGGTTACGCCATCTCCCAGCGGTGTGAGAACAACTGTAGTACTGGGATTCAATAAAAGAGAAATGGTATATCAATAAATAAAAGGAAGCTGATTTAAACATAAGGGCGTCGCACCCCTGGGGCGCAACGCCTTTTCTTACTTGAACGTCTCTGCGACAAGACGGCTATAAAACGCCATACATAAAAATTTATTGTATGGTGTTTTTTATTTGTGAATAAATATTCCAGATTTCTTTCCTTGTTCAACCAGCCGGCATTACATTTACATTGCAATTTTGGTTGATGGACCCATTAAAAGGTTCATCCGAAGAGGGAATCCGGTGTAAATCCGGGGCAGTCCCCACTGCTGTAATTCCGCATTCAAACTTTTGATATCTCAACCACTGTTCATCCGCTACAACGCGAAAGAATGGGAAGGTGATCAAAAGGCGGAAAAGCCAGAAGACCTGCCAAAGATTGCACGATCAAAACTTTTGGGGCAAAAGTTTATGATGTGACCAGAATTTATTCTGATTCCATTTATCAGCCTCATTATTTTATTCACCAAAAAAAAATTTATTATGAGGAAAATCATGTACTTCTTTTTTGCAATGTTTATTGCATCAACGCTCTTTTCACAAACTTATGTCGAAAGAGTTTTTATTTTGAACGAAGGCTACTTCGATTATTACACCGGCGAGATCATCACACCAGTTACACTCGGGGCCTACGACCCGGAATCAGGACTATATGCTGTAGTTGATGAAATTGAAAATGCCCGTTTCGCATCTGATATTAAAACGAATGGCGATTATTATTATGTTGCCGCCGATAAATACCTGAATAAATATAATATCTACACCGATGAGCTGGTAAACTCAATTGAGGTGGCAGGGATAAGAAAAATTGCGGTTAATGATAATTATATCGTTGTTACCCGTGGTGAATATCTTGTGGAATTCAATTCCTATATACAGGTGTACGATAAAAATACTTTGGATTTTATATTTGAAATAGATACTGATGATTTGAATTTCGCCGCCGAAGGAGTTGTAATTAAAGATAACGTTGTTTATGTTGCCGTAAACAACGGGTTTGATTTCGGAAATGAAGTTGGATATATCGCTAAAGTTGATCTTTATTCCCAATCGATGACCGAACTGATTGATCTTGGTGCGGATGGTATAAATCCGGATAACCTCATGCTTGATGGCGATGATATTTATACTTTAAATAATAAAGATTATACAGGAAGTTCAGTTTCATCTTATAAGATCTCAACAGGTGACCTTACCACTGCTAACCTTATCAACATTTCTTCCGGTTGCGGTACATCGGCTTTTATTGATGGCAGCATTTATTACCAGGAAATGTTTGGAACAAGTCTGAGTAAATATGATCCGGTTGCGCACTCGCTGATCAGCGAAGATGAATTCGGACTTAGTTTCTATGCACTGGCATATGACGATCTTAATGATCTTTTATATACTTCTGAAACCGATTATTTCAGTTATGGTAAGGTGCATATTTACGATATGAGTGGTGATCTAATTAATTCCTTTGATGTAAGCATTTCACCAGGTAATATCGCATTTGATCTTCGCACTACCACATCTGTAAATACTACAGCATCGGTTGAAGTTGCTATTTATCCTAACCCTGTAGCTAATTCCATCAATATAAATTCAGAAGAAATTATCAGGGAGATCAAAATCACAGACCTTAGTGGCAGCATAATTCAACATATTAAGAATATTAATGCAGCTAACCTTAATTTCGATGTGTCAGATTTAATTCCAGGAAATTATTTAACTACTGTTATCACCGATGATGCTGTATCAACCAAAGCATTTTCAAAATTTTAATTCTTTTCAATCAATGCACATAATTCCATTGGGGTTATGTGCATTTTTTTTATGACTGAGCCTTTAAAAAATATTCTTTACCCGATTTGTTTACTGCTTTTGGTTTCCTGTAACACCAAGAAGCAGACTCATTTTCAGCACGCAGTCACAGAACGACTCCCTGTCAACTATGCTAAAGGATTTGTGATCTACGAACATAACAATTATATTGAATTGACTGTGCGTGATCCATTAAATTCCTCGGAAACGCTTCAGACATATTTCTTGTATCGTAATGAAGCCGATGTTAGATCTGTGAATGGAATAAAAATCAAGATACCGATCGAGAAGATAGCATGTCTGTCGACAACACATCTTGGTTTTCTTGAAGCATTGCATCTTGAGGATAAACTGATCGCTTTCAGCGGGACTGAATATATTTACAATACGAGGATAAGAGAACTGGTTAAACAAAAAACAATAGCCGAGGTTGGCAGCGAGGGAGCTTTGAATACGGAGTTATTAATTACGCTTCAGCCAGATATCATTATGGCCTATGATATTGGCAACGCCGATTATGATCATTTTAAAAAAATGGAGGAACTGCATCTTCATCCTGTTTTAAATAACGAATACCTGGAATTGACACCGTTGGGTCAGGCGGAATGGATAAAATATGTTGCCGTGTTTTTTGATAAGTTTGATGAGGCCAATAAAATATTTGATGAGATTGCAGATGAATATAACAATGTGAGCGTTTCTACTGCTTCACTAAAAACGAGGCCAACCGTTTTTACCGGACTTGCTTTCAAAGGGGAGTGGACAATTCCGGGAGGAAAAAGTTTTGCTGCTAATTATTTACATGATGCCGGTGCCGATTATTTATGGGAGGAGGATAGAAAAACTGGAAATTTTCCTGTGTCGCTGGAGGAGGTTATTTCCAAAGCAAAAGACGCTGATTTCTGGTTGCATCCAGGTGCTGCTGAAACGAAAGATGAAATTCTTTCTTCTGACACACGCCTTGAATATTTTTCTGCTTTAAAAAAAGGGAACATCTACAACAATAATAACCGGGTTAACGAAAATGGTGGCAACGACTATTGGGAAAGCGGAGTTGTTTATCCGCAACTCATTTTAAAGGACCTTGTCAAAATATTTCATCCTGAATTAATGCAAGATCACCAATTTGTTTATTATAAAAAATTAAATTGAATCACCCTCGAACGATATGGCTATTTATTTCACTTTTCGCATTGGCAATAATTTTCTTTTTGCTTGATATATTATCCGGTCCGGTTTATATTCCTTTGCATGAGATCTTCGGTGTTTTCTTTAATAATGTTTCTGCTGATGCCTCCTCCTACATTATTATTGTCCAATCACGGCTACCCAAAGCCATAACTGCTGTTGTTGCCGGTACGGCCTTGCCGGTGGCGGGTTTAATGATGCAAACGTATTTCCGAAATCCTGTTGCCGGCCCCGATATTTTAGGAGTTTCTGCGGGAGCCGGATTATTTGTTGCCATTGTTACACTTACTGCAGGAACAATTTTCGCTGTAAATATTTACAACAGTGTTTCTATAATTATCGCCGCTATTTTGGGTTCAGTGGTGATATTGCTTATCATTCTTTCAGTTGCTTCCAAAGTTCGTGATTCGATCACATTGCTCATATTTGGGTTAATGTTCGGGATGGCAATTAGTGCAGTGGTTGGTGTATTGCAATATTTTAGTGAGAAGGGGGCTTTGAAATTATTTATTCTCTGGACATTTGGGAGCCTGAGTGGAGTTACATGGGATCAGTTATATATTTTAATTCCTATCATTGTTATTTGTATTGTTGCGGTTTTTCTTTATTCAAAACAATTAAACCTGTTGTTGCTGGGTGAGAGTTATTCAAAGAGCCTCGGGTTGGATCATCAACGATCAAAATATATTATTATACTTCTGACAGGAATTTTAACCGGCAGCATTACTGCTTTTTGTGGACCAATTGCGTTCATCGGAATTGCAGTTCCGCATATTGCCAGGATGCTCTGGAAAACCAATGATCATTTTATCTTAATTCCGGCTTCAGTTTTATGTGGTATCACCATTTTACTGATATGCGATGTTATTTCGCAAACACCAGGTGACGCCGGAATACTTCCATTAAATTCTATTACCGCATTTATGGGAGCGCCATTTATCATTTATATTTTATGGAGAAACCAGCATATGAAAACATTCTTTTAAACAATGCCTGCAAAAAATATCATATCAGTTAATGATCTTTCCATCGGGTTTTCCCAAAAACCTGTTTTACAGGGTATCAATTTTGAAATCGATGAAAATGATATTGTCGCGATTTTAGGTTTGAACGGCGCAGGTAAATCAACTTTATTAAGAACCATCAGCGGGCTGCAGCATAAAATAAGCGGTGAGATCTTTATTCAGAATAAAAATGCGGATCAATATGGCAATAACGAACTTGCACAGATCATTGGAATTGTTTTGCCTGGAAGGGGAGAAGTAGTATTATCATTAACTGTTAATGAAATATTATCTATGGCCAGATCGCCATATACAGGTTTTATGCATAAAATATCCGAAGCAGATGAACAAATGATATCGCAAACTTTGCAGCGTTTAAAAATTGATCATATCAAAACAAGAAAAATATATCAGCTCAGCGACGGTGAAGCACAGAAAGTATTTATTGCCAAAGCACTTGTACAGGAAACCCCCCTTATTTTAATGGATGAACCAACATCTTTCCTCGACATTAAAAGCAAACTTGAAATATTTGCGCTCATAAAAGAATTAGGCAACCGAAATAAAACTATTGTTTTCGCATCTCATGAATTGGACCTGGCAGTTCAGGTTGCGAATAAATGTTTTTTGATTGACAAATTCCGCAATTTTGTCTTTGGTAAAACATATGATCTTATAAACAACAACCTGTTTCCCCGGTTTTTTGATGATGAACATTTGAGGTTTGATAAGGATAAAGGCAGGTTTGAGATTGAGCTCAGGTAGGATCCATTTTCTTCTCTCCATATTGCAATTTTTAACAATAAGGTTTAAATTTGGACAAACCATATCAATTCATTTATAAAAAAGCATGTATGAAACACAAATTACTTCCGGTTATTTTTTCCCTTTCGATCATTATCACCTCTTGTGCCCAGAGCAGCAAGGAAACTGTTTCAATAGGGTCCAGACAATTTGTAATCACCATCCAGGAAAATGGAAAACCCGAAACCGCAGTTAGTGAGCAGGTAGTATTTGCGGATTCAATGTTCGATGATATCCAGTGTCATCAATGGGGTTTCACCGCCGGAAAGTATACGGCAACAAAAACCGGTGATGATTATAATTTCGAAGCAACAATGGATGGTTCAAACGAGGGGAAAATGATTTTTACAGGAATGATAATGGGAAAGGCTATTCACGGAAATATGGTTTGGAAAAAAGAAGGACAGGGTGACATCAATTATGAATTTAAAGGCACCGAAGGAATGTTGCCGGCAAAGACCCAGATATCGCTTGACGGAAAAATTTATGTTACCACAACAATGGAACATGGAAAACCTGAAACAGCATATAACGAAGACTGGACATTTGATGGCGGTACATTAAGGAGCCCGAGTTGTGAAGAATATGGATTTAGTAAATCGCCGTATAAAGCCTGGGAACAGGAAGGAATAATTACAATGGAAAGTCATTTTCCAAGTGAAAAGGAAGGACATATGAATTTTACTGCAACCATTAAAGGTGAAAATTTAACCGGCAACGTGCTTTGGCATAAAGAGGGACAGAATGATATTTTATACGACGTAACAGGGGAGTTGAAGAAGTAGCTGTGGCCGTAGGGGGAAAGTAAGAAGTATGAAGTAAGAAGTAAGTAAGAAGTGAGAAGTAAGAAGTAAGTAAGAAGTGAGAAGTATGAGGTAAGTAAGAAGTGAGAAGTATGAGGTAAGTAAGAAGTATGAAGTAAGAAGTAAGTAAGAAGTGAGAAGTAAGAAGTATGAAGGGTGTTACCGGAATAGCTTCCAATTCTGCAATTCCTCAATCACTACTATTTTAATTTTTAATATTTAATTTCATTGGAACTCTGTCTCCATATTCAATCATGGTGAATTAATAATTAACATATTTATATTTTCATTTAATTATTATAATTTTATATGCACTTCATTCGCTAACAATATAAAATTACGGCTATGAGAAGTCAACTGTTTCCAGCAATCCTTTTTTCACTCATTATTCCAAATTTAATTTATGCCCAACCATGCGGACAGCATCTGGGTCCTTCATGTGTCGACACCATCCCTTCTGTCGCAAATGTAATAAATACCACCACCGACATTGGCCCTATTGTAAACGAGTGTTACTGGATCTGTCCTGATGCAAGGCTGACAATAAATGGAGCTTCAAGCGGAAATATCAATATAAATATGGAAGAGGGTAGCATACTCAATTTTTCCGGCAACGAATCCACCATTTGGGCGAAAACAGGTTGCACTGTAACCATTTCTGATGATTGCGCACCTATAATCCATGTGAAAATGGAACCCGGTGCAATAGTAAATTACAATGTCTCGAGCGGTTGTGTTGTGATTGACACTTGTAGCGACTTATCGTATGATTATTCAGAGGCACCTGCACCAGGATGCTTTCTTACCATAGACAATAATTTACCATCCACTGCTTTTAATATTTATCCAAATCCCTCAGATGGAAAAATCATCATCCAGATAAACGATAAATCAATAATCAGAAATTCAACCGACGTCATTATTAAAGATCTCAGTGGAAGAAATGTCCTTAATATTCCATTCATTTTAAACGGGGATAAAATTTACGCCTCTATTAATGGATTAAACAGCGGGATATATTTTGTTTTTGTCGGGAAATCGTATGAGGTTGTTGTCATTGAATAAATGAGGTTTTGTTTTTTTATTGCACACAGAGGCCACAGAGCACACAGAGCAGGGATGGTTTTATTAAACAATGCAGCAATGAATAAAGATATACAAGCTTACAACAATGTCCAGTCAAAAGAGGATAGTGAAACCTGCAATTTACTTTCCGAGGAGATCAGCAGTCATTTACCGGAAGCTGAAAATAAAATATGGCATGCGCATCCTGTTTGGTTTTTGGATGGAAATCCCATAGTTGGGTATAGCAAATTAAAAAATTGTGTCAGATTATTGTTTTGGAGTGGCCAGTCATTTGAAGAAGAATCGCTGGAAAAAGAAGGCACTTTCAAAGCCGCTGAAGCGAGGTATACATCAGCGTCACAGATCAATAAAAAAGATTTAAAGCGCTGGCTTAAAAAGTCGAGAGAAATTCAATGGGATTATAAAAATTTGATAAAACGAAAAGGCCGTTTGCAAAGATTAAAATAAATGAAAATAAAAGAACATATTCATTATCATAAAGACGGTTCAATTTGGGC
>JBIOHA010000123.1:0-7928 GCA_044448625.1 Chitinophagales bacterium
CAGGTCATACTTTTGAAAAATATTCTATAATCATGGTAATCATTCAATCAAATAAATATGGTTAAGACAATTTTATTTCGCTTTATTAAAACACATGTAAACTAACTCGCGATCTGACACAGGGTTGGCCGGTATATAATTTTTTTGCAGGCCGAAGCCTGCATGAGAAATTCTTTATGTATTCTGGATATAAATTGACCCTGGAAGGAAAAAGCCGGGAGTTTAATATTTTCACTAAATATAAATCAGTGAAAATTAAACTCCAGGCTTTAAATACCTAATTAAACTTTATTCTGTTTATTACATGGGTTTTACAACTGTATTCATTTGTAATGTAACTGCTGTTTGAGCAAGCAATCTTCCATTTATTGTTGCACCTGTTCTCAGATTAATTGCAGTATGCCCCAAAATGTTTCCTTCAAAATGGCTTGTAGTTCCAAGAGTAACAGCACCTGCAACCTGCCAGTAAATATTTCTTGCTTTCGCACCACCATCAAGGATGATATTCACTCCTGGGCTCAACTTAAGTGTGCCAGATACCTGAAAGATCCAAATGTCGGTTGCACTGCCTGAAATTGTAATATTAGTGGGCACCGTTACTGAACTCGTCCATTTATAAAGGCCCGGTTCTAACGTTAAACCGCCTATATTTCCTCCGCCTAAATTAAAAAAATCAGGATCAGGGCGACCTGCTGCATCAGTATAAGCTGTTTGCATATCACCTACTGCACTCGTTAAATAGCTTGCATTAGTTAATCCGCAGGGAAGGGGCCCGGCAGCATCAACTGAGTAAATGTTGCCCGTTACTTCTACACAAGTTAAAAGGATCGCGGCTCCTGTTATCGGGCTGGTTCCAATATTTCCTGTAACATCAGATGGATAAACATCTGTAATTCCTGATTTTGAAAGGATAACAAATTTTCCGGCTTTTCCGAGATCAACCGGCTCAAGCGTCAACCCTGCCAGCTTTTCATTCATAATTGGTGGAGCCGTCATATCCTGCAATTCTTCTTTTTTACAACTAGCCATCAATACCACCAATAGCATAGTAGCGACCGGAATCATTTTTCTAATTTTCATTTTTTATTATTTTTTAAAAGTGAGAGAAATAATAAAGGTTCAAACGGGGTGCCACAGAAGGATAGATTATTTATTCATATATCCGCAAGATTATTATGTAAAATGTTTAACTGTAAAAAAAAGCGAAATTCGAAATGATCAAAAATGCAGAATCAAACAGCCGAAAAACAATTCCTTTCGTGTCTCCGCAATGTCTCCCGACGAAGGCGGAGCGCTTGCTGAGACTTGCCAAGTTTTTAAAACTTGGCAAGTCTTGCGAAGAAAAATTGTCTGAACTATGATTTATTTGATTGTTGTGATTTACTATGATTTTGATCTCTATTTACTTTTGAAAGATATTTATTAATCATGTTAATCCTTTCTGTCTGAACCATGATTAAGAGGATTAAAGGATTACCGTGATGTACATGTTCCAGTAGTGCGTATGTCCCTGTTGTGCGTATGTCTCTGACTACGCAGGGGTGTCAGCCAGTCTCGAAGAGTCTGCGGCTGACTGGACTATTGAGGAAGTCTGGGCAATTACTTTTTGTCTGAACCATGATTCATTTGATTGTAATGATTAATATGATTTTGATCGCGAACTCCTAATCGAAAATTATTTATCAATCCTGCAAATCCTTTAATCAGGTGAATCAAAGTTCAGACAATTTTTAGAGAATTGCGAAATGTGGAATGAGCAAAAATGCAGAACTCAGAACCAGTTGGCAGTAACACAGAACTCAGAACCCAGAACTGCTGTTAATCAGTACATCGCCATGATAATCCTTTAAGCATGAAAAATCAAGGTTGTACTTCAAGCCCAACCCAACCGTTGTACCAAAATGGTAACCATCAAAATAACCCCCAAAAGCGGTAGAACTTTTTTGGTAACGAACAGATAAATTACCTGTAAACCGATCTGATAATTTATATCCGCATCCAATTTCAGCAAGGCCGGCGAAGTTATATTTTGAGTAGGTTGGCGAAAATGCCGGCATAGGGTCAACAAAATGCGAAAGGTAACCATCAGGGTAGGTTATCTCAGATCTTAAAAGAATTGCCGGACAAATACCGGCACCGAAAAAACCAAAGAATTTGTTTCCGAAGTGGTAGGATAATTTAACCGGAAACGAAATATAATTGTGTTGATTGGGAATAATATACCTGTCAGTAGGATTACCGTTTGCATCAGTGAAAATAACTTCTAGGTCAGCACCTCTTTCTTCATAAAGTATCTCGCAATCAATTGAAATTTTTTTCACGATATAAAAATCATAACTGATTCCTGCTACATAATTATTTTGCATTTCAAAAACATCTGAAGCTGTTAAAATACCCGTGAGGCTATAACCTGCTTTTATGCCGATGAGATTGGATTGGGCGGAGATGAGGATAGGGGTGAGGGTGAGGAGGAGGAGGGTGGTTGGTTTCATGATAGGTCAGGTTATCGAAAATAAGGAAATTTTTGGAGAATTGCGAAATGCGGAATGAACCTGCCTCGCCGGCAGGCGGGCAAAAATGCGAAATCAAACAGCCGCCTTTCGCGTCAACAATATGTTTTAATCATGCTAATCATTTTATCAGGTGAATCATAGTTCAGAGAATTTTTCCTGCCTCACCCCATACCCTCTCCTTGCAGGAGATGGCGTTTCTTTTTGCAGATATCGTATCTAAGAAATAAAATCAATCCTAATCATTTCTTCCACCTATCCTCCGAAGGAAAATTCTGCAATCATTTAAACATATCTGTTAAGCATCGTTCGGAGGAAAACCCGTTTAAGGGAAAAGGTTTGTTCTCATATTTCAACTCAGAGAGATGGATGAGGTAACGTTTTCTCCTTGGGGGAAAACAGGAAAAGGGGCTGGAAACTCATAACCCTGTGCAGTTATTTTATAGTGCAATAAATTACGTGCACCCACATCCCGTTTGAGGTTCCGGGTCAAGCCCGGAATGACGCTTCGAAAGGGTTATGGCCAGTAGACATACCAAACCTTGCTAACCCTGCCAACCTTTCAAACCATTCAGAACTCAAAACAACCCCTCCGCATTATTCTCATAGTATACATCTATCTGCAGTTCCTTCCCCTCCGCTGCCTCCACCGCCAGCTGATCGCAGCGCTCATTTTCGGGGTGACCGGCATGGCCTTTTACCCAAACTAATTTGATTTGGTGTTTTGCGTATGAGCGCATTAGGCGCAACCAGAGGTCCTGGTTCTTTTTTTTGGTGAAGCCTTTTTTCATCCAGCCGTAGATCCATCCTTTTTCGAGGGCATCAATAATATATTTGGAGTCGGAGTAGAGGGTGATGTCGAGTTTTTCTTTGGTGAGGGCTTCGAGGCCGGCGATAACGGCCATGAGTTCCATGCGGTTGTTTGTGGTTTTTCGATAGCCGCCCGACAATTCTTTTTCATGTTTGCCAAATTGCAGAATGGTGCCAAAACCACCGGGTCCTGGATTGCCTTTCGAAGCGCCGTCAGTAAATATCTTCACCATGCAATATCAGCGTTTAAATTTATTTTGATGATGTTGAAAAAAAATATTTGTGCACTTAATAAAAATGAATAATTTTTACATCGCAAATCACACACGCAACATCATGAAGCAAGTCCTTTTACTCATTTTAGCTTTCAGCTTACTGACAGCCTGTAATAAAATTGAACGAGGAACACCCGATACCGATACCAGTGCCCGTAAACTTTTTGATACGCTTCGGGATAATGATTTCCATAAATCAACGTATTTGATGCCCGACAAAGGTACGTTCCGCAAAATTGAAGAGCAACTGGGTGTTACCATTGCAGATCTCAACCTGGCACATGAGGCGTTTACTAAATCAGCGGAGACGCAATTCAATTCGATAAGATCAATGGTGCCTGCCTGGGATAAATGTAAATACCTGCATTCTACAAAAGAGGATGCCGCATCCGGAAAGCCGGCAATGAGCACGGTAACCGTTAAATTTGAAGGTGATGGCGGCCCTTATAAGTTTCAATTCACATGTGTAAAGTTTAATAACCGCTGGTATTATATGGGCGATGCAACCTGGATCCCAAAATGAGGACTGCGAAATATTAAAAAATACTTTTGCTTCGTTTATAAAAACAATCTCCATCAAAGCTGTTTAATCAATATTGCAGTTTAACAATCTTAAAATAATTTGAACGGCTATCCCGTTCATTATCAACAATCAAGTGTTTATTCATTTTATAATGATTTAACCTCTACTACTCGTTATATCAGTAATTTCGGCTCAATTTTTTCATTGTAACTTTTACTTATCGCAGAATATTTTACTTACATGTTTGGAATATGCAGAAAATAAAGTTTTTCAGGTTTCTTGTCCTGTTGTTGATAGTGGTATGTGGTAGCAGATCGTTTGCGCAACAAACGCTTATTCATACTGATGTTTATAAGGATTATAAAAAGGCCCTTGAGTTATATGACAATAAGATGTTTGCCACTGCCCAGGAATTATTTGAAAAGGTAAGCGAGGTGGTGCCCGAAGGAACCGATGATGAAATCTTCAATTATGTTTCCAGCAGTAAATATTATGCTGCTATTTGTGCTGTGGAACTGAATAATCCCGATGCCGAAAAACTCATGCTCGACTTTGTAAATAATAACCCGGGCAATGTGATGATGGGTTCTGCATACAATCAGCTTGGCAAGATATACTACAATAAAAAAGAATATGGCAATGCGGTAATATGGTTTGATAAAGTGGATGTGAAGGATCTTTCGATGGATGAACGTGACCTCTACAAATTCCAATATGCCTATAGTTTATTCAACAAGAAAAAATTTACTGAAGCAAAAGTGCTTTTTGCACAATTAAAAGATAAGCAGTCGAGTCCCTATTATTATGCTTCGAATTATTATTACGGATTTATCCAGCAGGATGAAGGCAATTATGAAAATGCACTCGCATGTTTTGAGATCGTAAAAGATATTGCGCCTTACTCATCGGTTGTGCCTTATTATATTACCAGTATTTACTTCCAGCAGAAAAAATACGATAAAGTGATCGACTATGCCGAACCACTTATGGCAGATACGAAACTGGTGTATTATGCAGAGATCAACAGTCTTTTGGGACAGGCATACTTTTATAAAGATAATTACAGGAAAGCGCTCCCTTACCTGAGCTATTATATCGGGAAAGCAAAAAATATCAGGAACGAAGATTATTATCAGCTTGCATTTACACAATATGAAACAGGCGATTATAATGCGGCACTTACCACATTAAAAGAAACTTCTGATGATAATGATACGCTATACCAGCATATTCAATTTTTGTATGGCAATACTTATCTCAAATTAAATAAAAAGGAAGAAGCCAGGAATGCTTTTATGGAAGCATCGAGAATTGGGATTGACAAAAATATTCACGAGCTGGCGTTGCTTAACTACGGAAAGTTATCATACGAATCGGAATATTATACCGCTGCTGTTTCAGCATTGCAGGAATATCTGAAAAAATATCCCGCAGGAAAAAACAAAGCAGAAGCGCAGGAAATTCTCGCCAATTCGCTGCTAAATACCAATGATTATGTAGCAGCAATGGATGTGATTGACGATATCCCACAAAAAACACCCAAGTTAAAGGAGGCATATCAAAAGGTATCTTATTATAGCGGCGTTCAGTTGTTTGATCAGAAAAATTATGCGCAGTCTGAAAAAATGTTTTTGCAGTCGCTGGAAAATCCGTTGGATGCCAATTTGCAGGCAGCGAGTTATTTCTGGATAGGGGAGATAAGATATGCGGAACAAAAATATCAGCTCGCAATAAATAATCATGTTAAATTCCAGGAGTTGGCAAAGGTGGCAAAAGATCTTCCTGAAGAAACAACGGTTCCTTATTCTGATTATACAATCGGCTATAGCTATTTCAAGCAAAAATCATTTTCCAATGCATTGAATTATTTCAATAAGGTTACAGGCTCACTGAGAACAAGTAAAACCGACATGGTGGAAAACAATGTTTATATAGATGCGGTATTGCGTTCGGGTGATTGCTATTTTATGACCAAGGATTATAAAAAAGCCGAAGCGAATTATACTAAGATCATCGACAACAATAATAAAGGTGTTGATTACGCAATGTATCAAAAAGCAATGTTGCAGGGGTTACAGAATAATGGCAGTGGAAAGATTGCGACATTACAGCAACTCACTTCAAGATATCCGAATTCTTTGTATATAGATGATGCTATGTATGAGATCGCCAACACCTATTTCATATTAAAACAGAGTGCGAATTCCATAACGGCATTTAAAGCATTGATAAATGAAAAACCGGGAAGCAGTTATACGATAAAAGCATATCTGAAATTGGGGCTGATATATTTTAATGAGAAGGATTATAACAACTCTCAGAAATATTATAAACTCGCTTATGATATGTCGCCAAATTCGCCCGAAGGACAGGAAGCGAAAGAAGGCTTGCTTGATATAGTTGAAGTGACAGGTAATACCGATGCAGGTGAAGGAGTTAGTACTTCATCGGAAATTGATCAGCAGAAATATAATTATGCAAAGAATAAATATGATATGTTGGAATTCTCTGTTGCGGCAATTGCATTTTCCGATTATCTCCGTGAATTTCCAAAGGGCCAGTATAAATCGGAAGCAGAATTTTACCGGGGAGAATCTTATTTCAGGGTGGAACAATATGCAAAAGCACTTCCCGATTACGAATCCATAATTAAAAACAACAGGACAAAATTTTTGGAATCTGCTTTATTGAGGGCAGCCTGGATAGAATATTATCAAAATAAAGATTATAAAACCGCTTATGGGTATTATCAAAAGTTGTATGAGGTGGCAGATTATAAAGAAAATACTTTTGTGGCCATGGTGGGGTTATTGCGAACAGCTTATTTCCTCAACGACTTTGATGAAGTGATCGTGAATGCAAACAGGATATTGGCAAGCGACCTTGTTAGCAACGACGAAAGGATAGAAGCATATTATTATTCCGGTCACGCACAATTATCGAATAATAATATCGACAAAGCATATGATGCATTTTCAAAAGCCGCTGCATTAACAACAAATGAAATAGGAGTAGAGTCTAGATTTCATATGGCGGATATTTTATTCCAGAAAGGCAAGCTGGATGAAAGCAAAGCAAAATGCCAGCAGATCATTAACGATATGCCGGCATATGAAGAATGGATAATCCGCTCGTATATTTTAATGGCAGATATTGCTGCTGCTAAAGGTGATTTTGCACAGGCAAAGGCAACATTAAACAGTATTATTGATAGCTATGAAGGAGATCCTGAACTCGTTGAGCTTGCCCGTCAAAAACTGGAGCAAATAGAGGAGATGGAAAAATCAGGTAAGAAAAGTTCTCCTGAAACAGATCCGAATGAAGAGCTGGAGATCAATTTTGACGACAACAATTAAATAATGAATTAATTATGATGAACAGGTCATTGATAATAAAAATATTTTCAGTTTTGTTTATTGGCATTGCAGGTATAATGCAGAGTTATTCGCAGGGAACTGTTGGTGATGAAGATGTGGATGTGGTGAGCACGTATAATCCGGTACTGGCAGATGCGGTTAAAGAAAGTTTTGATCCCCAGCTTCCATCAACGTCTACCAAACCTGAAAAACTGGATTATAATATCCCTATTGAATTTTACCAGATACCTTATCAGCCGGTTAAAGTAAAACCAATTCGATTGCCTGATGAAAAACCGGGTGAACTGGATAATGTTTTTGTAAAGGTGGGATTCGGAACTCAATTTACTCCGCTTGCTGAAGCCTATATCAATTCCAATCGAAACAAAAAATATACTTACGGACTTTTCGGAAAATATATTTCTTCGAATGGTGCAATTGAAAATCAGAATTA